>NZ_JBFNXK010000022.1:0-59936 GCF_046054165.1 Celerinatantimonas marina
CAACAGCAACAGCAACAGCAACAGCAACAGCAACAGCAACAGCAACAGCAACAGCAACAGCAACAGCAACAGCAACAGCAACAGCAACAGCAACAAAAAAATGCGACACGCTCAGCTGCAAAGCAAGCACAAAATGGTCCGGAACATCAGAAAAGCGCAGAGGAAAAGTCGGGACATCCGACCACAACGTCAAAAGTAGATCCAAACTCACCCGCTCAAACACCGGAAACAGAGCAACAAACAAGCCAAAGCGTGGATAGTGCGACGCCACAGACGCCCAAGGATATGAAAAAATTGCAAAACTGGCTGAATGAAATACCTAACGATCCAAGCCTTCTACTTAAAAATCAAATGCAAATGGAATACCGTCAGCAACCCCACAAGCCATCGGAGGAAAACTGGTGATTCGTTTTATCCGGATAGCTATTTTTATCATTTTAAGTTGTCTCAGTGCGCAGGTTTGGGCCAAAGTTACGGCAACGGTTAGCCAAAATCCTGTCTATGCCGGTCGACCTTTTACACTTGAAATTACAGCCAATGCATCTTTGGATGCCTCAGCATTTAATCGAGCTAAATTGATGCAACCCCAGTTCGTGGTCGGACAAACCTCTACGGGCCGCAACATTTCCGATATCAATGGAGTGACAACCCGGCAAACTCAGTGGGTCACAACATTGTTGGTTCGCCAACCAGGAACCTACACCATCCCTGCATTTAACGTTGGCGGCAGTTTCACGCAGCCGATCCAACTTCAAGTACTAGCTGATACTGGACAACCGATACAACAGCAATATGTCAAACTAGAAACGGCAATCACTCAGAAAAATGCGTGGGAAAATCAACCCCTGCTGTATACCGCCAAAATTCTAATTGGAACAACGTTAAGTGATGGCAATTTTTCACCACCATCCGCTGAGCATGCCGATGTTGAACAAATAGGCAAAGACCAGCAGCAAATTGAAATTATTAATGGTCAACGTTACCAGACACTGATTCGTCACTGGCTGATCACACCCCATCAACCAGGGCCATTCACGATCAAAAGTCCTGAATTAACAGGAAATGCAGGCATCCCCAGTGACACATTTGGCATGACTGAATACCCTGTCACAGTCCAGGGCAAAGATCAATCTATTCAAGTTCAGGCGATGCCGAAGGGATTTAAAATCCCTTGGCTTGCAGCAAGTCACCTGACACTTAGTGATCAAATTAGTCCTAAGCGGGATCAGTATCAACCCGGTCAAGCGATCACCCGTACGATTACCTTAACGGCAGAACAAGCCGGATTAAAGCAACTGCCCCAGCTACAATTTCACTATCCGGCAGGCCTTCGCATTTATCCGGAAAAACCTAAAGATCATTTGTTTATTAAAGATGGGAAAGTTTACGCTCAGCGCACTTATACTATTGCAATGATCCCAGAACATTCGGGCTCGTTGAAAATAGATGCTCAGACCCTTCATTGGTGGAATATTGATGATCAAACCCGTCAGAGTACCACCATTCCGGAAATCCGATTAAACATCGCGGAAACGCCCCATCATTCGGCAGCAACGGCCCCTATCGACACGTTACCTTCCGAACCGACATCCCCCACAGAAACCTCATTCTGGGGCTACATGGGGTATGCGTTATGGTTAATCACTTTGCTCATTTGGCTATTCAGAGAGTGGTCTTTGCGCCGTAAAACTCACGACAAACCCATTACAACAGGGCAACAAGATACCATCCCTCATGATTCAAGCTGGCGAACTTTTGAAAAAGCAGCTCAAAGCAATCAGGCTATCCCAGCCGAAACAGCGTTAAGAGAATGGCTTGCAGAACATCCTGAATTTCAGCCTTTACTTTCAACGTTGCTCAATGAACTAGCCCAAATAGCATGGTCTTCTAAACAAACATTAAACTGGGATGGATTAGAATTTTTACACCGGATCAATCAAATTCTAAAATCGACTCCGGCCACTGTTCACCATAAAGCCAAAACGCAACTCCCTTCACTTAATCCATAAGGGACAGTTGAGTTGGGAGTAGTACTTAAAGTCATGTACGCAACAAAAAGGCCACCATGCAAAAGGTGGCCTTTTCAACTCGACAAAAAAGCGAATAATTATTAACGCAATGACATCTGGAAAATAAGATTTTCAGCTTGGCATCCGAAAGTAACAGTACCAGCCAATTTAAATTGGTCGCCTTCAGGTTGAACTTCAACTTCGATTTGAGCAGGTTCATTCTCCGCTTTACGCACTTTTTCAGTTAATAAAGCTAGGGCCTGCTCTGCTTCAGCTTTAGACGAAAATTGCTGTTCAATAGGAGTCGAGCATTCGGAGCCATCAATAATGGAACCAATTTCAACACAACTACAAGCCACACATTCTTCTGCTTTTGATTTCATACCATCTCCTCGAGAGCTCAATCGCTTAACCCTACTAATATATCACTCCTAGCAATTACCGCCACTGAAGTTCTGGAATCGATAGCATATGTCTAAGAGCCATGATGCTTAAACGGTTAAATTTTATGCAGTTTCAGTCATAAACGCTCAATAACTCTTAAGGCAACATATCGGTAAACTGGTGACTAATTCGCATCACAGCCTGATACCCTAAATCAATACACTCTTGGGCCCGAAAAAATTCCATGAGGCCAATATCACTCACCTGAGGAGCAATTAACACTTCAGGGGGATCTCCTGCCATACGAGAGCGCTTTAGCTTATCTTCAAGAATATCTAAAGAACCAGACATCACAGCCATCATATTAGGGGTGTCATTCTGCCGCTTCACTTTGGCTCGTCCTCCAAGCCGTCCAACGACCGAATGAAAATAACCCGTACCGACCCCCATCATCCGGGAAAATAAAGTGTCATTGCCTTCTCGGCGCGGTTCCCCGCGACGATCATGTAATAAAATCGGTTCCAGACTAACCGATTTACGACTAAATCGATGAGCTTGCAGATCAACAGCAATAACATGGGTTGCCCCCAGAGCCCGACACAATGAAACAGGCACTGGGTTCGAAACGGCTCCATCAACCAGCCACTGACCATGCCAGCGGATCGGTGATAAAAGTCCTGGCATGGCACAGGAAGCACGCACGGCTCGACGCATATTCCCCCGCTGTAACCATATTTCATGACCGCTATAAAGTTCTGTCGCAACCATAGCAAATGGTAACTGTGACGCCTCAATATTTCGTGGTCCCAACAAGTCATCCGCAAGGCTAAAAACTTTTTTACCGGCGATCAACCCTCCCCGATGAAACCCAACATCAAGCAGCTTAAACACCTCCCAGTTGGTCAGAGAACAAACCCAGGGTTCCAGTTCTCCCATGCATCGATTGGCATAAGAGGCTCCGACAAAAGCCCCTATGGAACACCCAGCCACAACTTCCGGATAGATATTCAGCTCTTCCAATGCTTTCAAAACACCGATATGAGCCCACCCTTTGGCCGCGCCGCTGCCAAGAGCAATACCGATCTTAGGATGATTCGGATAGATTTGCTTATACATGAGCAGTAAGCCCCACTACAGTAATTGACTGAAATATTTTCAGGACTTCAACGTAAAACCGAATGCCAGACATTTCAACCGTTATCTAAGCACAATCACGGTTGAACGAGGGATGCATCGTATACAGCTAATCCTATAGGCTCCAATACAAGATCAACCGAACGGGAGAATAGACAGAAAGAGAGAATAAGACATACGGCCAATCAATTAATCTGCAGAAGATTGCCCTGATAGAAAATGCTTACGGCATAAAGAAATATAACGTTCATTTCCACCGATTTCGACCTGTTCACCATCACGCAAAACATGCCCTTCGGAGTCTACCCGGGCGTTAAAGTGAGCCTTATTACCACACCAACACACGGTTTTCAGCTCTTCCAGCTTATCGGCCAAACACAACAAATGGTAAGCACCTTCAAACAACTCACATCGAAAATCAGTTTTCAGGCCATAAGCAATAACCGGAATTTTCAACTGATCAACAATATAAGCAAGCTGATAAACCTGTGCTTTAGTTAAAAATTGAGCTTCATCTACGATAACGACATCAATCGCACTTGGATAACTCACGACAAAATCATAAAGATCTACATCAGATTGAAATGGAATAGCTTGAAGCGTTAACCCAACTCGGGCTGAGATGATCCCTTCTCCTGCCCGGTCATCAATGGCAGGAATTAATGCTAAAGGGTGCATGCCTCGTTCTACATAATTAAAATGCGCCTGAATTAACTGCGTTGATTTTCCAGAATTCATAGCCGCATATTTATAATGTAACGAAGCCATACCACCCCCTGTCAAACTCGTTCTAAACGCTTTTATTCTGAGACAGTCGAACCGGCAGCAACTTGAGGTTGCCGTCTGAACCACAATAAAGAAACACCTAATAGAATTATACCGCTTCCAATGGCCAACAATACAGACCCAGTATAACCGACAATAACATAGCTTAATGCCGTAACAAATGCGGTCAATAACGCATAAGGTAACTGCGTGGTCACATGGTCAATATGATGACAACCTGCACCGGTAGACGATAAAATCGTCGTATCAGAAATAGGTGAACAGTGATCACCAAACACAGAGCCAGCTAAAACAGCCGCTAATATAGGGTACATCAATTCGGGATAACTCACAGCGGCGATCTCTCCGGCAATCGGTAACATCACGCCGAATGTTCCCCAACTTGTTCCGGTTGCAAATGCCATAATCCCAGAGATAACAAAAAGTAACACCGGCAATAAAAATCCAGGTAACGCAATATGCTTCACTAAGCCAGCCAAAAAAGTTCCCGTATGCATATCTCGAATAACAGTTGCAATAGACCAGGCAAATAATAAAACCAAAATTGCACCAATCATCGAATAAGCGCCTTTGATAACGGTTTTACTCAATGGCTGAATGCCTACGCCCATAAATAAACTAAACAGAATAGATGTAATAAAACCAGCACATCCTCCCATAACCAGAGAGCCAGCCACATCAGTATTCTTTAATAAACTAAAAATTGTCACTGGAGCATCAACATCTAAACTCTGATATCCAGTCCAGAGAAAAGCGGTAAATGTAGCGATAGCTAAAATAACCAACGGTAAAATTAATCCCAATGGAGAACCATTCACAATCGCAGCAAAATCCTCCGATGAGCCCGCAGGAACACCTTTTGATTCATCATAAACATGCCCTTCCAGGGCACGCTGTTCATGTCGAGCCATTCCGGCTAGATTGATATTAAAATACGCAACAACAAATGCGGTAAATAGGGCAAATAATGCATAAAAGTTAAGAGGAATGATGGCAACAAAAGCATTTAATGATGAAATATTATTCATTCCATGCGCGGCAAGAATTCCACCGATTAATGCAATTATATAAGCCCCCCAACTGGAGACTGGCATTATTACACACATAGGGGCCGCAGTGGAGTCAAGCAGATAAGCTAATTTTGCTCTTGAAATTTGCGCTTTATCTGTAACCGGTTTTGCAATATTTCCAACAGCAAGACTATGAAAATAATCATCAATAAATACAACGAAACAAAGTAACGCTGTCATTAATGAAGCTCCCCGATGGGTATTTATCCGTTTTCTTGCCCAATTTGCAAATGACTTGGTCGAGCCATTGACCTGCATTAATCCAGTCATGGCCCCTAACAAAAGTAAAAATACCAATATATTTATATTCCAGCTATTCCATTGATCTCCATCACGGATTAATTTTTCAATTAGCTCAAGAAGATAAGCTATAGAGTTTGTTATATTTCCCCCAGCAAGGAATAAGGCACCAATGATAATTCCTCCAGCCAGTGACAATAAAACCCGCCGGGTCAAAACCGCCATCAATAGTGCAACAAAAGGGGGAAGTAACGAATAAATAGAATCAGAATATGATATCAGGTTCATGAGCTCTCGATAAAAATGAAGGAGACCTACCAAATCGACAGTATCGAGATATAACTCAGTAGCTCTCCATAGTTTTCAACTACGACAGTGATGCATCTTTCGAATACATCCCCAATATAGGCACCTTGATAAAATGCATATATTTCGGCATAGTTCCCTTTCATCACTTTTTATCGGCATCACCCTACAAGCGACTACTGATGAACCACGCACCTCTACTTTCAATTTTGGTGGGCGATTGTAAACAGATGAAACCAAATTTCAAGTGATTTATATAAACGATTTTATATGAGATCGTTAATATAAATCGAAATATTTCATTAATAATAAGCATTGTTAAATTATTTTAATTATTTATGCGCAGATTATTTGACAAGACATTTTTATTGAATGAAAATTAGATTTGATATAAATATAAGCACAAAGTACGTAACTAAAAGCGGGAATTAATCATGAGTGATTTTTTAAAAACATTTCTTAATGCACGCAGCTTAAAAGCAGCGACCAAGGATCTTTCTCTGGAACAGATGGAAGAAACCTTGAGTAAATTAGATGCAATTGTGAGTGAACGTCGTGAATCAGAAGACGCACGCGTAGCTGCAGAGCAAGCTAAATTACAAAAATTAAAACAGTATCGGGAAATGATGGAACAAGACGGTATTGATCCTTCTGAATTAATGGATGTGTTCGAATCCAAACAAGCCGCACAGGGCCGTCGTAAACGTGCACCATTACCACCTAAATATAGCTATTTAGAAAATGGTGTTGAAAAAACATGGACAGGCCAAGGACGTACTCCTGCTGTGATTCAAAATGCAATTGATAATGAAGGAAAAACAAAAGAAGATTTCCTCATTTAAGTTTTTGTTATTATTGCTGTCGTAAATCAATAAAAGCCGATATTGTCGGCTTTTATTTTTTTATTCATCACATATTCACTCTAAACTAAACGACGAATTAATTTATTGTAACAAAACGAAAAACTTCTTAGCTCAGCCCTCACTATTTCTAATTAATACTTTTATAAAACTCCGATATATTTATGTAACTGAACGCTCAGGCGCCAATTATTTTTGATGCAGGTTTCGATACACAGTTGTGTTGCTCGAGGTTGCTGACTAATCGGCTGCAACGCGATTTTCGCAGCTGTCGGACAACGCTCTAATAGCGCCTCTAGCGCTTCAATATCGGCCAGACGACCTACCGGATGTTTGACTTCATCAGCCCGGGTCATTGCCTGTGCTAAGACCTCTTTTTTACCTCGCATCCCAATTTTAGGGGATACCGTAACCCAGCTACGAGAATCGACTGAAATAGGATAAGTTCCACTGGTTTCTATCTGACACTGATACCCAGCATCATGCAATTGTGTGGTTAAAGGTCTTAAATCATAAGAACAGGGTTCCCCACCAGTGATGACCACATGTTTAGCCTGATATCCTTTCACTAACTCGACTAACGATGCAACATCACCATGAGCCCATACATTTCGATCTTGGCTGGGTTGATTGATCTGCATTAAAGATCGTTCATCTTCTAAATGGATCTCCCAAGTATGTTTCGTATCACACCACGGACATCCGACATCACACCCCTGTAAACGAATAAATATGGCAGGAGTGCCGGTATAAAACCCCTCTCCTTGAATCGTCTCGAATACTTCATTAATGCGATAATTTATATTAGACATTTGTCACCCGGGCTAATTTAAGCGAAAATCCGTTGTTTATAGTGAATAGCTAAAAGAAGCGCAACCCCATGAAAGAAAAAGTTGTCATTATTTACTCTGGCGGAATGGATTCATATACAGTTTTAAACCGAGCCATTCAAGAAGGATTCGAAGCCTACCCACTGACCTTTAATTATGGTCAACGGCATAAAAAAGAGATTGATGTTGCATCTGCCGTCTGCCAGGAATTAGGTCTGGAGCACAAAGTGGTTGATATCACTGCGATTAATCAACTATTGCAAGGCTCTTCATTGACATCAGATATTGATATCCCTGAAGGACATTATGCTCAGGAAAATATGAAATCAACGGTTGTCCCCAATCGAAATATGATTTTACTCTCTTTAGCAATTGGCTATGCGGTCTCCATTGGCGCCACCAAAGTTTTTTATGGTGCACACTCGGGTGATCATGCCATTTATCCCGATTGTCGCCCTGAGTTTGTTGAAAAAATGAATGCCGTCAGTCAAATTGCCAACTATGATGCCGTTGAAATTATTAGTCCCTACCTACATCAAAGTAAAATTGAGATCTTAAGAGATGGTTTAGAAATGGGTCTAGACTATGGAAAAACTTGGACCTGCTACAATGGCCGGGAAAAAGCCTGTGGCCGCTGCGGTGCTTGTCAGGAACGTTTAGAAGCTTTTGAGCTCAACCACTGCCAAGATCCTCTGGAGTATGAAGACTGAAGCATTTCGCTAAAATTCCAAAAATATTCTGGGCCGCCATTAGTTTAAGTGGATGTTCATTATTACTTCAACCTTGGGGTGATGCTCTGGGTTGGGGGCGTTTTGAAATTATTTATCAACATCAATATTGGCGGCTTTTAACCGGCATTCTCGTTCATGCTAACTTATGGCATTGGCTTATGAATGTCGGAGCCTTACTCCTTATTGCAGCTATTTTTGGAAAACAACTCTCACTGAAACACTGGGGGATCATCAGTCTAATCATGACCCTCATCGCCAATGGATTATTATTACTCCAAGTGCAAACTCGCTTCTATGTCGGATTATCAGGCTTGCTACATGGATTACTAGTGTATGTCGCCCTTCATCAATTTACTCGAGCCAAATTGGAAAGCAGCCTGATATTAACGGCCATTGCGCTCAAAATTTACTTGGAGTTTATTTTCCCTCAAGGGTTAGGTGACCAACAGCTCATTTCCGTTCCTGTGGCCACCATTGTCCATCGTTATTTCTGCTTTACAGCGATTATCTGTTTCATCATTTTTACTAAAATCATAAAACGGTACGAATGGATTGATTGATCGTTTTTAGCATTGCCAAAGGATCAGCGGCCTGAGTAATAGGACGTCCAATGACTAAATAATGAGACCCAGCTCGGAGTGCACTGTCCGGTGTCATAATCCGCCGTTGATCATCACCTTTGGAGTCGGCCAAGCGGATCCCCGGTGTCACTAAAGCAAAATCAGCCCCACAGCACTGCTGCAGTAATTTAGCTTCCTGAGCCGAGCAAACCACCCCATCCATCCCACTCTTTTTCGCTAATAATGCCAACCGCTCAACTTGTTCAGCCACTGAACCGATATAACCTAGTGCTGATAAGTCAGATTGTTCCATACTCGTGAGCACTGTCACGGCAATCAGCAATGGCGGTTTTACATATTCAGAAAGCGCTTCCCGAGCCGCCTGCATCATCCGTTCACCACCACTGGCATGGACGTTCACCATCCAGACCCCAAGCTCTGCAGCCGCTTTAACGGCTTTAGCTACCGTATTGGGAATATCATGAAATTTAAGATCGAGAAAAATTTCAAACCCTTTTGCTTGCAGCTCCTTCACTAATTCCGGCCCAAATAGGGTAAACATCTCTTTACCTATTTTCAGCCGGCACTCATGTGGATCTAATTGATCAACAAGAGATATACAATCTTTTTTGTGAGCGAAATCTAAAGCGACAATGACTTTAGGGTCATACATACTATTCTCCATCTAATCCCCGTATCGGTTTAATTGAACCCCAACTTTTACACGAAGGGCAATGCCAGTACATCGCATGGCTGGAAAATCCACATCGATGACATTTATAATGTGGCCGAACCAAAAGTTGGTGAGCCACTAAGTCTTGCAATAACTGTAAACTTTGCCGGGCAGGACCAGGCTCAGCCTGTCGAACATGATATCCAATAAGCTGATGAAACCCCCGCATCGTCGGATGTCGTTTCAAATCATCCAGCACCAGACGTTCTGCCATCTGTATATTTTCGGTTTCAAGCATATTCGCTAAGGTCACCGTAATTGTCGCACCCCCGCCCAATTTCATCGCCCGTTCCAAAAAATGACGATAGCCTTCGGTATCGTGTAGTCCCAAATAGGCTTTTTCAACCAGATGCAAATAATCACTGAGCATATCAATGTCTAACTCAGGAAGCTGTTCTAACAACTTAATGGCTTCTTTAAAATTATTCTGTTCAATGAGCAATTGTGATAAATAAACCCGAGCCCGAACACACCCTCGATCTTTATTTAATGCTTTCTTCAAAAGGCTGTAAGCTCGTTTTAACTGACCATTGGTTTCTTCCTGCATAGCCAGTTCACAATAAAAATGTGCAATTTGTTGTTGGATGTCAGAAATAGTTTGAGAGGAAAGCTGTTCGGCGACATGAATGGCTTTAGCCCATTCCCGGGTCTGCTGATAAAGTGTAAGTAAATGCGTCAACGCACTTTCTGAATGCTCAGGTTCATCCACTAATTCCAGTAGAATCGCTTCAGCGCGATCAAACAACCCCGCGACCTGATAATCCCGGGATAGTTGTAATAATGCCAATTGCCGTTGTTCAATATCGAGATTAGGACGAGCAATTAAATTTTGATGGATACGAATAGCCCGATCCACTTCTCCACGCTGCCGGAATAGATTTCCCAGCGCTAAGTGGGTTTCGATCGTTTCTTCGTTGACTTGCAGTAAATCAATAAAGAGATCAACCGCTTTATCGGATTGATCAGACAGCAGTAAATTCAGGCCATCAACATATTGTCGGGATAATTGATTGGATTTTTGCTTACGATTCTGCCGCACACTGCGCTGGCCCATATACCAACCATACGCGACAGCAACAGGTAAAAGAAGAAACAACAATCCAAACACGGATATTTAATCTCCGGTCAATTTGCTTTGAAGTTGTTGTAATTCCCGCTGTTGTTTTCTAAATTGTCGTCTGAATTGCATCAGTTGTAAACGAACTTTCAGATAGAAGAAACCGAGCCCCAGACAAGCAATTACAAAACCTAAAATGAACATAATCGCCATGAGCCAGGAAATACGTAAATTTCCCTGTGCGATTAAATAATGGACACGAATAATCTGATCATTTTGTCCTCCAATAGCTAATGCTAAAACAAACAAAATAATCACGAGAACCAGAATACCAATTGCCTTCAAAAATGCTCTCCCCAAATGAATGCCGGGTTACCACCTAAAAGGTCAACGATGCACCGATTCATTTAATCTTGAGAAAATAAATTCACTCTGTCTCGCAGTTCTTTACCTGGTTTAAAATGTGGTACATATTTTCCAGATAACTCAACTCTTTCACCCGTTTTCGGATTACGGCCGACGCGAGGAGCCCGGTAGTGTAATGAGAAACTACCAAAACCACGAATCTCTATTCGATCCCCATTTTGTAACGAACCAGCCATTTGCTCAAGGATCTCTTTAATCGCTAATTCCACATCTTTAGCAGAGAGATGAGTATATTGACTAGCAAGCCGTTCAATCAAATCAGATTTGGTCATATGCACCCCGAAAGTGAAAAATAAACCGACTACTCTCAGTTTAGATAGGATTCAGAGGGGATCAAGTCCCCTCTGAATAATAACGCTTATTCGCTTTTAGCAGCAGCTTTAAACGCTTCAGCCATTGCGTTACCTAACTGCGCATCTTCCTGCGAGTTCAGGCTAGCCATGGCTTCTTTCTCATCAGCTTCATCTTTCGCACGGATAGACAGGCTGATTGAACGGTTTTTGCGATCAACACCAACAAATTTAGCGTTCACAGCATCACCGACGGAGAGAACAGTTGAAGCATCTTCGATGCGTTCGCGAGAGATATCAGCTACACGGATGTAACCTTCAACACTATCGGCTAATTCAACTGTTGCGCCTTTTGCATCAACAGCAGTAACTGTACCATCAACAATCGCACCTTTTTTCAGGTTGTCGACATAGTTGTTGAATGGATCTTCAGCAAGCTGTTTCACGCCTAAGCTAATACGTTCACGTTCTGCATCAACTTGCAGAACAACGGCTTCGATTTCGTCGCCTTTTTTATAGTCACGAACAGCTTCTTCGCCAGCAACATTCCAGCTAATATCTGACAAGTGAACCAAACCATCAATACCACCATCTAAGCCGATGAAGATACCGAAATCAGTGATTGATTTGATTTTGCCTGATACACGGTCACCTTTCGCATGATTTTCAGCGAAAGAATCCCAAGGATTCGCTTTACACTGTTTCAGACCTAAAGAGATACGACGACGTTCTTCGTCGATATCCAGAACCATAACTTCAACAACGTCACCCACGTTAACCACTTTAGATGGGTGGATGTTTTTGTTAGTCCAATCCATTTCTGAAACGTGAACCAAACCTTCAACGCCATCTTCGATTTCAACGAAGCAGCCGTAATCAGTCAGATTAGTCACACGGCCTTCCAGACGAGTGTTTTCTGGATAACGGTTCGCAATAGCAACCCAAGGATCTTCACCCAGTTGTTTCAAGCCTAATGATACGCGAGTGCGTTCACGATCAAATTTCAGAACTTTAACTGTAATTTCATCACCAACGTTAACGATTTCACTTGGATGTTTAACACGTTTCCAAGCCATATCAGTGATGTGCAGCAGACCATCAACGCCGCCCAAATCAACGAATGCACCGTAGTCAGTAAGATTTTTAACAATCCCTTTAACTTCCTGGCCTTCTTGTAAGTTTTCTAGCAACTGTTCGCGTTCAACGCTATGTTCTGTTTCAATAACAGCACGGCGAGAAACAACGACGTTATTGCGTTTCTGATCTAATTTGATAACTTTGAATTCAAGGTCTTTGCCTTCCAGATGAGAAGTATCACGAACTGGACGAACATCAACCAAAGAACCAGGCAAGAATGCACGAATATTGTTAACTTCAACAGTAAAGCCACCTTTCACTTTACCATTGATAACGCCAGTTACAGTTTCTTGCTGTTCGTAAGCAGCTTCCAACTGTACCCAAGCTTCATGTCGTTTCGCTTTTTCACGAGACAGAATAGTCTCACCGAAACCATCTTCCACTGCGTCCAGAGCTACATCAACTTCCTGGCCAACTTCTACTTCCAGTTCACCGGCGCTGTTTTTGAATTGCTCTGCAGGAATAGCAGACTCTGATTTTAGGCCCGCATCAACCAGAACCATTCCGTTCTGAATAGCAACCACAGTACCTTTAACAATCGAACCAGAACGGAATTCCAGATCGTTAAGAGACTCTTCAAAGAGTTGAGCAAAAGATTCAGTCATGTTTAATTTACATATATAAAAACGACCACTCGGCATTCCCGCCAAATGGGGTTATTTCAACAAGCCGCAAAATCCTTATTGCAAGCTATACAAATCCCGAACAATTATCGGGTTATCCTTGAATCGATATAAGCCATTGCCTGATTGACGACATCATCCAGGGTCAATGCCGATGAATCGAGCACCAAAGCATCCTCTGCCGCTATTAACGGCGCAATTGGACGATTTCGGTCCCGATCATCTCGAGCTTTAATATCGCTCAAAAGGTCATCAAAGTTAACACTAATACCTTGCTCTTGCAACTGCCGCTGACGACGTTTTGCCCGAACTTGAGCGCTAGCATCCAAAAATATCTTCACAGGAGCATCTGTAAACACGATCGTGCCCATATCTCGGCCATCAGCAACCAATCCCGGATTTTGCCGAAATCCGCGCTGACGACGCAATAACGCTTCTCGAACCCGAGGAAACGCTGCTATTTTAGAGGCCGTATCGCCTGTACGTTCCAGTCGGAGTTCTTTCGATACATCTTCGCCTTCAAGAACCACCTTAACCAACGTCTCACTCTGTTCAAAACGGACATCTAAATGAGCCGCGAGCAAGCATAATGCATCTTCATTATCCATATCGACATTGTGATGAATGGCTGCAAGTGCCAATACCCGATATATCGCACCACTGTCCAGCAGGTGAAATCCTAACGCTTCAGCAATTCTTGCACACAGCGTTCCCTTCCCTGCGCCACTTGGCCCATCGACAGTTATCACGGGGACTGGTTCTGACATGATACCTCCAACTCACGAACAATATGATTCTGGTCCTTATTATACGTATTTCCTCCTTTAATTGGCACTTTTCAGCAAAATGAATTCTAGAAAAGCTTGACGTCAAAGCATGAACCCCCATACATTGGATACAATTCAATCATACGGGGTTATGTGTGTTATGGAGCGAGCCGTTTCTTCTTTTAAACTTTGGAGCGCGCGGCGCGATACACAACAATCAGAGCGACAACTTGATCCCCGAACGCCTTGGCAACGAGATCGCGGCCGCATCTTACATTCGGCAGCCTTCAGGCGTTTGCAGAGTAAAACGCAAGTATTGGATATAGGGCACAATGATTTTTATCGTACTCGCCTCACCCATTCACTCGAAGTATCCCAAATCGGAACTGGGATCATTAGTCAACTCAAACCACAATGCCACGAGGCCGTTCCTCTTCCCAATCCCGTACTAATTGAAGCGATTTGTTTAGCTCATGATATTGGTCACCCTCCATTTGGGCATGGGGGTGAAGTCGCGCTCAATTATATGATGCATCATCATGGGGGATTCGAGGGCAATGCTCAAACGTTCCGGATTTTAACCCAGCTAGAACCTTATACTCGTGATCAAGGCATGAATCTAACCCGAAGGACACTGTTGGGATTAATGAAATACCCAGTGCTCATCGATACCGTTACCCGACAACAGCATCCCCCTGAAATCAAAAATTTCAGGCATCTTAGAGCATCTTTATGGCTTCCTGCCAAAGGGATTTATAATCAGGACCAAGACTATTTAAACTGGGTCATGGCTCCTTTGACGACATCCGATCAGCAGTTTTTAATGCAAACGGAAGGAATCGGTATTGACGCTCACAAAATATCCGTCCATAAATCTTTCGACTGTTCCATTATGGAGTTAGCTGACGATATTGCGTATGGCGTTCACGATCTCGAAGATGCCATCATGATGGGATTACTGCATAAAGATACCTGGCAAACAGAGATGCTCCCTGAGATCCTCAACTTACCCGCTTGCTGGCTCACCGAACAGATTGAAAGCCTCACAGAAAAATTATTCAGTACCTATCATTACGAACAAAAAGATGCCATCGGTAGCCTTGTCAATGCATTCATCACGGCCATCCGACTCGACTATCAAGATGATGTACAAGAACCGCTCATTGCCTATCAAGCGAAAATGCAATCGCCTTATCAGGAAGCATTAAATAGTTTGAAACATTTTGTCATGGCTCACGTGATCCGGACACCTGAAGTTGAGCAAGTCCGTTACCGGGGACAGCAAACAATTATGGAGCTATTTGAGGCTTTAGATAGTGATCCACTGCGATTACTTCCATTAAACACTCGAACCCGATGGACCCAAGCCCAAGAAGAAGGCACTGAAAAAAGAGTGATAGCAGACTATATAGCTGGAATGACCGACGAATACGCACTGCGTTTATATCAACGTTTATTTGGATAAAAAAGCCCGGCTCCATGCCGGGCAAAGCTAGGGACTATCGCTTTCACGATTCTGTATATCCGGCTATAAACTAGCTTGATTAGGGGCTAGGTTATACTGAATATAATCTTTAGCCATCATTTCAACTAAAAACATATCATGGTCATTAAATCCATCAATTTTGCGCTGAGTCGAGCTAAAGTTCAAAGTTCCAAACACAGTGTCTCGCACAATCAACGGATAACCAATGTAACTTTGTATGGATGTTTCTAGTTCAATATGACCTAGACGAATTTTTTTCGATTCTTCAGGCGCTACAAATGTTAACAAACCTCTCCGTTGCATCACTTGTTCGCAGAAAGTTCCGCGTCGATCAAAGCTATCTCCGGATAACAAGATAGAGTTTCTATCGGCATGGTGAATCACTGTTAAGTGACGTCCACAACAAACACTGACGACACCACATTCCATACCTAACGCAGAACACCCATCATTTAACCAAGCTTGCCAATCCATAACTACACCCCTCTTTGCTACTGAGCAATGAGTTACAAAGGACATGCCAACTATAGATTTAATGCCAAATTAAAAAATAACCATTTGTTTTATCAAAATATATTTTTTTAAATTAGGTTAATTCAAGTGATATGAAATAAATTTTTCAGATGTCATAAAATTGCAATATGCAAAAATTGTCAGAAACAGAATGCAAATTGCAATCGCACTATAAAACTAACGTCAATTAGGCCAACTGTTTAGCCGGGGGCAGAATATATAATTCAAATACGGCAAGAACCCGAGCACCAACTTCACGAATACGGGTACGCCAGTAATAAATAAAAGGAGCATCATCAGCAATTAAACCAATACAATCCATATTAAAATAATTGGCAATAAATAAGGCCCGAGTTAAATGAAATCGCTGTGAAATAATAATGATATGTGATTCACCAAAGACTGACTTAGCCCGAAAAATAGAGTCGATCGTCCGATATCCTTGATTATCAATCTGAATAATACGCCGGGGAACCCCTTTTTTAACCAGATCATTGAGCATAGTGCGGGGCTCATTGTAATACCGGGAAGCTTTATCACCACTGACGATAAAGCGTGTTACTTTACCATGCCGATATAATGCAACCGCCCGATCCAGACGATTCATATAAAATGGATTGAGCCGTTTTCCCACATATTTACTCGTTCCTAACACCAATGCCACAGGACGAGGCGGGATCTTGTTTAAATCGGTATAAACCTGATCCTGAGTGGACCAACGCATCAATTGATCAATGACGACACACCCCAGAACGGCGATCAAGATGACAACAGTCAGCCCAATTCCCAATTTATAAAGCAAGTTGCCTCCTCATCGTAAGTTCATTTAAAGCCCCTTCAGGGAACATCGTGTTCTAATCAGAGTATGGCTCATTATTAGTTCGTCACCGACCGACACTCAGCCGATAGCAATCGAGAGCAAAGACCATTCAACTTCAGTCCCCTAAGCTATCAACTTTCAGATCACTCAGTAAAAATATCATTTCTTTGACTAATAAAAAACAACCACTCCAAACCTTACCAAGGACCTTATGCGTTTATCTCCATCGAGGCAAACCACTATCACACATAGGATACCGATCGAATTTAGACTAAAAGTCAAACTTGCGATGACTCGAAAAGGCATACCTATTCTATAAAAACTCAAGCCATTAAAGTGAATCAACAGAAATCCAGCGACAGCACCGCTATTTTCAACTCTGTTTATCAGAAATTTCACGCAGTCTTCATGCCTCTAATCGCTCAGAACATGAGTCTTATATTAAGCGCATTAAAAGTGTGCGCCTAATTCATCATAATGCATTGTTATTATTGATAAATAATCTTTATCTTTAACCTAAATGATGCGAGTTGATTGGGAAGAACTTGTAGATCAAACGGTGAGGAGCAGTGATTGGAAATTAGTTTTCATGGACAACGCTTGGACTACTTCAGATATTTCAGAAATGGACCTGAAGTAATCCTAAAAGCAATGGATCGTTCATTATTGAATTTTGTGCAAACTAAACCTTTTTCCGCCTATTCATGCGATATGGCAGGTAATACCACCACGTATAAAGGTAATAGAGCGAAACCTGAATGAGCCATACCCACCACATCGCCCACAAGTTATGCGTAAAGAAGTGCGCACCACGCATCACTTGCCCAAATCCCATCAGGGTTCCTAAACCGATCCCAAAGACAAGACTCCATTTAGCCACTCGAGAAGAAATTGGATACAACACAAAATAGAATGCCATTAACCCAAATCCCCCTGAGGCATGTCCCCCAGGGAAACAGCGACCACGCCCGGGAAATTCAGAAATATGCCCTAACAATGGATACTCATAAGCCTGACCACCATACCGGATCAGATCCCACGGACACGAATGGTGGCTAAACGACTTTAACCATCCAATCACTAATGGCCCAGACGCAATGATCAACGCAATCACAATCCAATGATAACGACGTAGAATTACCCCAAGTATTAATAGGGAACTTGACAGTGCAATCACAAAATATTTTACATAATAATGGTTTACAACCGCTAGCCAATAATTCTGTTTCAATGGAAACGAACTGGTTTGAGGATCATACCAAAGGTCACTTAAAAATAAGTCTAAACGTGCATATCGAGATAAAGCAAAAAATACCAAGCCAGAAATCACTAATATAATGAACTGTTGTAAATAAAAACGATTCGCAAATTTATATGGCATTGCATTTACCTAGGCATTGTTGATCTTTGATTTTTAAGCAATAAGCCCATTATTTTTTGATTAATTCGTATTGCCCATACAATCAATGGCTGTAAAAATTGAGAAATATAATTATAGAATAAAAATGTTAACGGCAGCGTCAGGATATAAGCGCCAAAAATATCAAAAGGATAATGTACTCCCGAAAATACCCGTGCCCATCCGGTCACTAACGATAAAACTAAAAGTAGGCCCCCTAATTTTTTATAAGTTTTTTCGAAAAAAATATAAAAACCGACACTAGCCATCAACGTGACATGATCACTTGGAAATGATGAATCCGAAACATGACTCAATAAAGTAAGCCCGATATGATCAGCAAACGGCCGATTATGGTACCAAATTAACGAAATCAGAAAACTCATCGATAACGCCAATACAGCATTGATCCCTGCACTCAATGCCACATTTTGGCTGCGCTCCCCTTTGAACCAAAGGATCATCAGAGTGAATGGAATAATAAACAATGGTAATTCCGCTAATGTTTGAATAGCCATCAATCCAATCTTATCAGGTTGATGTGATGCATTTATAAGCAAAAATAGCCACTGATTTAAAGCGTCCATAAGATACTCTCTTCACTTGAACAACGAATGGCTCTGAAATATAAAAAGTGAATCTTAGGAAATGCTTAGGAAAAAATAGATATATTAAATTTTTATTTCAATTATCCAACTAAAAAAGAGCTAGGGCCTTATAGCGGCTCACTCCAATAAACATAAAATGACTCAATTAAGAAGCTTGAGCCGCTTTAATCATAAATATAACCGATCCCATCATCATGACAGTTTAAAATAAATCATAGGCAGCGCTGCAAGAAATGAAGCGCTGTAGGTCACCGACCGTTATCGGGCTATTTTTGCAACAGCCTCAGCAACCGGGGTATCCCCTTGAGTAAGTTCTAAGATCACCCGATTTACAGCGGGTTGCTCAATAAGTTCCGCCAATGTGGCAGCCACATCTTCCCGGGGAACAACGCCATATGGAATAGCTAGCCCTAAATTAATTTTTGCCGTACCGGCATCATGACTTAAGGTTCCAGGACGCAGGATCACCCAATCCAAATCAGTGGCAGCAAGATACACGTCGGCTTGTTTTTTGATCTTCATATAATGTTCAAAAGCATGATGAACAGGTTCTTGCCCTCGAATCGATTCAGGAAATGCAGAGACCAATAAAAAGCGCTTTATTCCCGCAAGCTTAGCCGCTTCGACGGATGTTTCCAAACCTTCACCATCAATCGCGGTAGTAAGTTCAACTCCGGCACCACCCGCCCCAGCACTAAAAACGACGACATCACATCCGTTCATCAACTCGGCGAGATCAGCACTTTCAAGTTTGACTAAATCACCCAAAACTGGAGTGGCACCCAGCTTTTTAAGTAACTCGGCTTGCTCCGGTTTACGATGCAGACTTGTGACCTGATGCCCCTGGCAAGTTAGCTGTTTAGCCAATGGGCGAGCCACGCCTCCGGCACCACCGACAATAAAAATATGACCCATAATCAAGTGCTCCTGTTTATGAGAATAAAATTTCATAATAACGAGCCTAACTAAAAGCTACAATGTGCTCGCACCTGTTTCCCATTGTTGCTTAAGTTTGGCTAACATAAAACACCTTTGAAAAGCAGCCAGTTTCCCGGAATTATTCTTTGTGGCCATCCACGACACCTATCCACAAATGCTTTCACGCCAAAGATGTGACCCACAACACTTTTCCTTGAAATAAATACATCATAAGTAAAAAAGTCAGTCGGTCTTAAGTTAATCCTAAGTATCAGCGCCTAAGATGACCCTAAAATTAAGTGGATACGTACTTATATTGCGTGAGGATTTATGAACCGTTTCATTTCGTTTGTCTTGTTTATGATGACATTTTGTCTCACATCTATTGTCATCGCCTTCTTTTTTGTGCTTATGCTCGGCATTGTGGCCTATCGGAAACTGTTTGTTCGTCCTGAACCCCAAACTTATAAACCCGGCCGGATATTTGATGGCGAATTTGAAGTCAAACATGATCAATGATGTTTACTCTAATCCCAGATTTTTAGATAAAAACCCAACGCTATCACTGATAACAGCCGTCACTATTTTTCAAGACCAAGCAGTGACGGTTTTATATATCATTATGAAAAATAGTTAATCTTTCCGTTGAATTTTGTTCAAATGAAATGCATTTCGAATAAAGAGTAACGACATTCAGGATGATTTTAAATACACGCTTCTGAAAACCTCTGAGCCGCATGCTCAAATAAACATCACACTGCTTCAGTTTATCCTTACATAAATCTAATTGCCTTTAACATTCACGACCTTTCGCTTTAATGTTAATAACAGATCACATAATAAATTAGATATTAATTATTACCAGAGCGCTACACTGAAATACATCGATCTCACGATGACCCGTACGACATAACAAGGAACTTTGTATGTGCATTGATATCAATATACCGATTATAGATAAAGACCATATTTTTCAGGCAAATACATCAGCCCGATCCATGGAATTTGCAATCAACTTAGAAAGTGAAATAGTTTTTATACCGAGAGCTCATAGTTTTAACGTCAAAGAGAACGATTTAGGTTTTAGCTGGAGCGGAAAATATGCCTTTGCCCATTTGAACATGCTTCGAGACACACTCACCCAACACTATACCGGTTCATCAAAATTTAATGATACCTATAATTATATCTGTGACGGAATGAACGAACATGGTCTGAGTATCGGTGGTCTTTATCTCCCAGGATTTAGTCGGTATCCCGATCCTGACCAACTCACTGAAGCTTGTAAATCAAAAGCCATCAGTAATTTATATTTTGGTTCATGGGTACTCTCAAATTTTGATTCCGTCGAGAATGTGATACAGGCACTCAAAAATGAAGAGGTGATTGTATATAACCCCATCATTGAACCTATTAATATTGCCGCTGACTTCCACTTTGTTATTCATGATCAACAAGGGAATAGTGTTGTTTTAGAATGGACAACCGATGCTTTGTATCCCCAAATGTATACCCGGCACCTTCAGCATGAAAACCGACAGTCGCCTCAAAAACCAATCGATCAACATCAATATATCGGCGTCATGACGAATGCACCAACTTATGACTGGCATATCAATAATATCGCCAACTATACCCATATGACAAACCGCCCATTTGATGATCATGTCATCCCTATCAACCGTCTAACCCAGTCATTAAATGGTAGTGGATTAACAGGGCTCCCGGCCGACTCACTTCCCAGTTCAAGATTTATTCAAACTTATGTTGTTTATCATCTGGCCACACAACCATCAACTATTCCACAAGCCTTGACTCTGGGACAGAAATTACTAAACCGGGTTGATATTCCCTTGGGATTATTACAACAAGAAGATAAATCATCCATTGGTTCCGACATTACGCAGTGGGCTGTTTTACGTGATCACGAACATGCTAAGTACTATTTCAGAAGCTACTCAGATTTATCACTACGCGTTGTTGATATTACAGCGATGGCCCACAAGTACCACACCGTCATGATTTCAAAAGCATGTCAGTTTGATCAAGCTGCCAAGGCAATAGCCATGGAATTATCACCCATCCAGTAAACTATATGAGCTATCCATCCATAAATGGCGACGCTAAACATCGCCTTTATGGATGGTCCTTTCAACGTTTGGCAACAATAGGAACAATCGCCCCTTAGTATTCGTATCCGGGCTTTTTCACCAACGTATCTAAATGTGCTTTGATTTTAGGATCGTACACCTGTTTTTTCCAATCTGCCGGTGCCACTTCCTGCATTGCAATCGAGATAGACTGTTCTGATGCGCCTAGGTATTTTTGCAGGCTTGCAGTTATTTCATGAGCAAGAGACTGCTTTTCTGCATCACTCAAATCCCGGGGAAAATATTCGATCGAAACATGCGGCATAAATCCACTCCTGTATCAATTTATTCTTATCAAAGCGCTACTCTATCATATTTCCCAACGAGACTAATGATGAATCCCCAAACAGGAAAAAGTCGCCATACTCAGTCACCACAGCGGATCCAATAAAAAACGACCCAGCCTCTTCCTTCTAAAACACATCATGATTAAATCTGAATAGATTACCTTATCCAGAGGCTTGGTCTCGAACCGTGGTGATTATTTTTAACACCATTTCAATGCTTATCTTTAAAACCCGAAATATGCGCCGAAAACCCTATAACTGCTGGATTCACATCATCTTTAAGAGTGAGTGATGGGATCGCATAGGCTCCTCCATTTTGCCGCAAATAAGGAATAGCCGGAGTCGAATCTAACGTATCCAAGCGCTGAAACAAATCGGAGCAAATCTGTTCAAAACGAGTCCCATCCGTCTTCCCAGCTCGATAGACAATAAATGGCGGTAAAACCTCAAATCCCGGATAAAATAAAACACCATGCTGGATCGGAAACAGAATATCGTCGATGGGTCCATTGACCCCCCGCTCACTATAATGTGATTCCCATCCCCCCGTCGTAACGACGAGCAGAGCTCGTTTGCCGGACAAATTCCCCTCTCCGTAACGATCCCCCCAATGCCGATCCGAATGTTCACCGAATCCGTAGGCAAATCCATAGGCATACACGCGTTCAATCCATCCTTGCATAATGGCTGGCATCGAAAACCACCATAAAGGAAACTGGAAAATCACGGTATCAGCCCACATTAACTTCTCCTGCTCCGCAGAAATATCACGGCTCTGAGTCCCAGTTTCATAAGCATATTTTGAATCCAAAGATGGATGGAAAGGCTGACTATCATCCCTTGATAACATATCATTTTTATCCAGAACCGCTTTCCAGTTCATCGCATATAGATCAGAGACCTGTACTTCATGTCCTTCAACTTGCAGGTGTTCAACCATTTTGGATTTCAGTGCCCCATTGAGCGACCGAGGTTCCGGATGTGCGTAAACAATCAAAATATTCATCAATCATCGTCCTCAATAAAAAGTCAGGACTCATCATAAAAAAACGCCTAATATAATTTAAATTAATTTCTAAAATACCAGCTATTAATATGATTAATTTCAATACCATCGATTTGAATTTACTCAAGACATTAGATGTGTTGCTAACGGAGCATAATGTCACGCGCGCTGCGGAACGACTACATCTGTCGCAACCTTCGGTCAGTGTACACTTATCCAAATTAAGAGACCTATTGCATGATCCCCTGTTACTCCCAAGCTCAAGAGGTATGAAGCCAACTGTTCTAGCTGAAAGCATACGACAGCCACTACGCCAAGCATTGGTTTCATTAGAAGCGGCACTCAACACGAATCTAATATTTGATCCAACCCAGAGCGAGCGGACTTGGAAATTAGCCGGCTCAGATTATGCGGAATTTGTGGCCATTCAACCAACGATGCATCAGTTGTTACAAACGTCGATACAATGTCGGTTATCTATGATTCACATGCATCCGGAACGACTGATCCGGCAACTGGAACGAGGTGAGATCGATCTGGCCTTTCATCTCCGGGACCCCTCTCTTGCAGAATTGAAAAGTAAGTCATTACTAACAGAAAGATATGTGCTAACGGGGAGACGTAATCATCCGGCTCTCCAAACTCCCATTGATTTAACAACATTTTGTCAGTTAAAACAGGGGATTGTATCGCCATATGGGGGTGGTTTTGCCGGAGTCACTGACACAATACTTCAATCTTTACAGATGGCACGTAACGTTGTGCTTTCCGTCCCGAATTTTCACTTTTTAATCGCATCACTAAAACAATCCGACTTGGTTGCAATGCTACCCGAACGATTAGTTTGCCATGATCCAGAGTTACTGGTTTGTGAACCCCCACTAGCGCTACCCTCGTTTGAACTCGCCATGCTCTGGCATGAACGCTCTCACCGAGATCCGGCGCACCAATGGCTTAGACAGCAATTTACAAAACATGTATCAGAACAAGCGAATATCTGAACCAATCAAATGATGGTTGATAGCAGCCCAATAACCGAGAAAGGTCCCATCATCATTTTATGAATCGCAACGGAAGCGATCTCCGCTCACAAAACATTTAAATGGATAACCCCTTAAACGTCCTGTGCGACAGTGAACGGTGTCTCAAAGAAGCGGGTTGCGAAAATCCATCCTTGGAGCGGCTCACATCGGTCATCCATGACCTCACTTCCTCAAGTTGCGAAACTGTGTTTCGAACTTTCGTCACCTAAGCTGCCTGTGCGGCAGTGAACTAGAGCTTATCATGAAAATAGTCAGATACCATAGACAGTTACGTTAAAATAGCCTGTTAGACCTTTTTTTAGATGCGTTATATAAGCTATTGATTTTTAATCCCCAATTTTTAAAGAACAAATTTTGGGTCAAACATATATCTATTGTCTAATCCTTGAATCGTGCGTATATGATGACGTATGTCGTTGTTACCGACTTGGCCTCAATGAACGACAAGATTTTAAAGTTAAAATACTACGAATACCTTCATACTCGAAACCAGAAACAAAAGGCTGTGGCCGTGTGGCTAGTGGTAACGTAGCTTCGGTAGTGATCCCTCCAATTTTGCGAAGCTGGTTTATCAGACGACTACGTGCAGCATCAAATCCCGAATCTGCCCGGGGAATAACATGCCATTTAGGCAAACGCTCATGACCTGTCGACGCTACAAACACCTGTAAGCCATTCTGCGTTTTGTAATCTGTTGACCAAACTCTTAGAAAATAGCGATTGAAAACCATTCCAGGCGCATCAGGTTGAGACCATTGTTGACTTTGAGGCCGATCTTGCCAAAACCAGAGAGAAAGAGGTGCATTTGGATCATCATGTTGAAACCATACGCTATAGTAGGCCCGAAAAACATGTCGCCAACGAATAGGATCGGCCAAATACCATCCAGCAGCGCGCATACAATTCTGTAACTCATCAGGTTGAGCCTGTATCACTAAATTAATCGGTGATTGCCGAACTCCGGCGACTGAAAGTGCATAACGACTCGCTGGATCAGGAAACAACTGTTCGGCACGATTAAACTGATCCACAATCGGTACAGTCACTACCGGAAGGCTAAACTGGGGAGCGCGTAGATTCATTCCTAAAATAAATCCACCCCAAAGCAAAGTCATCAGAACACTTGCTACGGTCAGTCGTTTTTTCATCGCGGAAGCTCGAAGCAAAAATTGCTGAAAACGGCTCCAGCCCATGTAACTTAAGGCGATACCAAATAAAAGCCCTAGCGAACCCACTAAATAGCCAGCCAAAATATCGCTCAGATAATGAACACCCAAATATAATCGACTAAAACCGATACTAGCTGCTAACAATATCCCTGCAAAAATCAAATTAATTCGAGTTCGCCACCCCCGAACTGAAACAATGAATACAAAAAACAAAAACCCATAAAATGCAATACTAACTGTGGCGTGCCCACTAGGAAACGCATAGCCACCGGGAGTGATTAGCGCGACATCCGGCCGGACTCGGTGAAAAGCAAACTTACCAATAGTTGTGAGCACATTGGCCAGTCCAGCCGCCAGGCACATTGGCAAAATAAATTGGGTCTGACGCATGCGTCCAAATAAACAAGCCATCAGTCCCATTCCCAACACAATCACCGGCGGGCTACCCAAAGTGGTAATAGCATAAAAAACATGATTCAGAAATGGTGTCCGAAAGCTGGCAATTAGGGCATCAACTCGAAGATCTGTGGCTACGATCGCTTCTTTTTCCAGCAAATCTTCCACTAATCCACCGAATAACAGTACAACATAGCCCATCGCCACCCCAATCAAAGTCAACGGTAGCCCTTTTATTTGACTTGTATCGATACGTTGTTTAAAAAACGAACTCAGACGAGGGTGTCGTTTGTTCCAAGTGATGACTTCAGAATTATCAGCAATCGCTTGGCCCACCGACTGGCAGACAGACCAAGCAAGCTGTGCACTACCGGCCCCAAAACGGATCACCGCCCAGCGCAACAGATATAAAAGCAACAACAATGCGATAAGTGCCACCAGCATCATCCCTATACGGGATAACCAGGTGTGGGCCAATGCCAACGATTGTGAAAAAATATACCCTGGTAGGATCCATTGAAGAGCCCAACCTATCGCGCCCAGCAAATTCCAGAGTAAAAATGATCCCCGATTCATGTTGGCCATACCGGCAATAAAAGGCATTAATTCTTTTACAGAAGGCACAAAGCGCCCAAGAAATACACTCTTGCCGCCATGATGTTCAAAAAACACTTCGGCTCTGGATAAATAATCTACTTTTAAAAACCAGCGTGGTTGCTTAAGCCACTGATGCCCATATTTACGCCCTAGACGATAGTTGATGTTATCTCCCAATGCGGCACCTGCAATAGCAAAACACAACAGATCTCCCAGATCGAGCACCCCCTGTCCAGCAAATACCCCCATGAGTAATAAGAATGTCGAGCCGGGTAACAGCAAACCTATCACAAAAAGAGTCTCAGCCAGAGCCGCAACAAATGCGACCCAATAGCCCATCATTCCCATATCTCGAACTAATGTAAGAATAATCTGAGTTATATGATCCATGCGAGTCTCTTTAAAGATGGCAATACGTATCAGTGTAGGAATCGGTTACCGAAGATGCCATGCCAAAATAAAAGATACTTTTTAAATTAGGATAAATGCTATAAATCCAATGTAAACAAACGTGCAGAGTGCCTTCATCCACGAAGTATTGGCTCAGAGGATAAACCGGAAGATAAGATGATGAGTCATAGAGCCTCAAAAGTAAGCGGCTCATGATTGAATTATGCTCAAAGTGAGTTTAAATGAACTCAGAAGACGGTCTGCCCTTTGATAGAAAAATCATCACACTCCTCTCTATGCCATTTCAAAGGCGTTAACTGGGCACTGAGATACAGTGGATGTGCCGGTTCCCCAGATTTATTGAGTTTCAGATAATATAAATCCGGCAACAGGGAAACCACTTGTTTCGAACGCTGAAGATGGCCGCCATGATTGCCCCACGCAGCAACCACGATCCCAGCCTCTCGGGCTAATTGAACCAGCCACTGATCATTATCTTTTCCCACGGGATCTTCTTGAGATTCCATTATTTCAGGCTGGGTTGCCCGATAAGCAAACAGGTTGGTCATACACACACCGCCATACCCCCAACGGTTAGCGTAATGGATACAGCGGGTCACGGTTGGATCATCCTGTTGTTCATCGGCTGTCGACGGATTCAGGCAAACAAACATCACATATGGTTTTGCCTCATCCCAAATCCGCCACAGGGCATACCGATACTTTCGGCATGTTGAAAACTGGGCCGTATTTTTTAACTTTTGAGTGGCTGTTGTCAGTTTCCTTTCCTTGACTTGATTAGCGAATAAATGGTTCATAATCCATCTGAGTGGCGTTCGACGTTATAATCTGCCGATAGTAGTAATAACTATTTTTAATGATCCGTTTGCCACTGCCATGCCCTTGATTGTCTTTTTCGACATAAATAAATCCATATCTTTTTTTCATTTCCCCCGTTCCGGCAGACACTATATCGATAGGGCCCCACCAGGTGTAGCCAATGAGCTCGACGCCATCTTTTATGGCTTCTTTGATCATCTCAACATGATCTTTTAAATACGCCATTCGTTCAACATCAACAATATGGCCCTGTGGATCCACGACATCTTCGGCACCTAATCCGTTTTCCACAATAAATAAGGGTTTCTGATACCGATCATATAATTCATTACAAACGTAACGAAGCCCCAATGGATCGATCGGCCATCCCCACTGAGTTTCTTTCAAATAAGGATTTTTTTTACCTAAAAGACCACCGGTATTTCCTAATATAGGCATGCCCTGCTCATGCAAAGAGCTGCGGTAATAGCTGAATCCTAAATAATCACAAGTACCTTCTTGTAAGGTTCGCCGATCCGCATCGGTGATGGTCAGCTGGATATGATTCTCAGCCTGCCAGCGCTCAAAATATCGAGGATAAGCACCGCGCAATTGAACATCGCTATAAAACAGCGAACGCCGCCGCAGTTCATAAGCGGAAAATACATCTTCCGGTTTACACGTTGCCGGATACACTGGGCTTAATGACAACATGCAGCCGATTTGAAATTTCGGATTAATTTTTCGGGCCACAATACAAGCGCGGGCACTAGCAACCAGCATATGATGACTGGCCTGATAGATTGTTTGTAACTTCTGCTCATCTTCTTGCACGACCACGGCAGCCGCTAAAAATGGCAACGTATGCGCATGATTAATTTCGTTGAACGTCATCCAATAGTTTACTTTATCTTTATACCGTTCAAAGATGACTTGGCAGTACCGTTCATAAAAGGTAATCAAGGCTGCATTTTTCCAGCCTCCATAATTTTTAACCAAGGCCAAAGGGGTTTCAAAATGAGAAATCGTAACGACGGGTTGGATATGATGTTGAATCAACGTATCAAAGAGCTGATCATAAAATTTTAATCCTGCCTCATTCGCGGTCGTTTCATCACCATTCGGGAAAATCCGACTCCACGCTATCGAAAGTCGTAAACATTTAATTCCCATGCCGGCCAATAGCTCAATATCAGACTTAAATTGATGATAGAAATCAATTGCATCGTGACTTGGATAATACGCAGCCGGATCTAAGGTTAAATCCATCTGCTTAAAACGATCCGCACCGACAGGCAGGACATCAGCGACACTCAGCCCTTTACCGGCGACATCATAGGCACCTTCAGCCTGATTTGCCGCTATCGCGCCGCCCCATAAAAAACATTCCGGAAATGACTCTATCATGATAGCTCCTGTGAAATGTGATACTTCACCATGATGCCACTCTCCGTCTCTCTTCTTTTTGATAAAGAAACAGAAAGTGTCATCGCCGCTTAATCCGATGCCATTCGCCCCACATCTTTGCTGGGCGGTACACCAAACGCCCGTACATACTCTCGACTAAATTGAGAGGTGCTAGCATAACCGACTTCATAGGCGGCACTACTTACATCCATCATTTTGGCTCGCATCAAACTACGTGCCTGTTGCAAACGCACTGTTTTCTGGAACTGTAGCGGGCTCATCGAAGTTAACGATTTAAAATGGGTATGAAACGAAGAAACACTCATTCCGGTAAGTTTGGCTAAATCTTCCATCTTCACTGGTTTCGCATAATTATCTTTCAGCCAGGAGATCGCCTTGGTGATCTTCTCCGCATTCGAATCGGCAATTGCAATCTGCACGATTGCAGGACCCATAGGGCTCAGCAGTAACCGAATCAATACTTCCTCAATCATCAGTGGGACCAATAATTCAGTATGTTGCTGCTGTTCAATTTGTTGCAACGCTCGTACCGTGGCCTTAACAATATGTGCATCGGCATCCCCCACATAGACTGCCTGTAGCTTCGGAGCTTTCGGCACGCCATTGGGAAATACTTTAAGGATCAACTGGCGAAGCCTTTTCGCATCCAGCGGGATCATCAAACAAAAATAAGGTTTATCCACAGATGCCTGAGTAATGGCTAAATTAATCGGAACTTCCGCAGAATAAACGACCAGCGTGGACTCATTTTCTTCAAAAGTCATTCCCCCCTGCGTCAGTGATACCGATTTTGCGCCCTGAGGAACAATACAAATACTCGGCCGAGCCAACAAATACGTTTTTTCTGAAGCCGTCTTCGATTCCCGAACAACATGCACATAATCTTTTTGCAGCTGGAAGAAACCATCATAAGGGGCCAATTTAGTTAACAACGCCGCCATCTGTTGTAAATCAACACTATCGGTGCCAGTTTTTGCCACCTGAGATATCGTTTTACTCTCCACTCCATTCACCTTCAGCCCGTCGACTAAGCCTTCACCGGCTCAGCACTACGAGTCACTAACCATACACCGCCTACGACCAATGCCGTCGCAATCGTTTTAACAACAGTCAGATCACTCTGCCCACTGAAAATCGCAATAACTGAAGTAAAAATGGGTAAGAGATTCAAATAAGTACTGACCGTAGTTGCTCGTAACCGCTGCAACGCAATCAATAACAAGAAATAAACTAAAGTACCATCAAATATCAGCACAAACAGCAATTGAAAAATAGCGCTATGGGTGACTTCCGCCGTGTAAATACGCTGAGCCACTAATTCTGAAGCCCCGAAGGGTAATAACATGATCACACTAAACAGAAACATCCATTTCAAAATAGTTACAGAACTATATTGCTGTGTCACCTGACGCGTGATTACTAAATATCCCCCATAACTGGCCATACTGATAACCGCGATAATGACCCCCAACAGATGATTAGCGCCCACCGCTTCACTCACGTTTCCCTGTAGAATCACCAGCACGGCACCAGCGATACTGAAACCGATCCCCAACGCCTTAATCAGCGAGACACTTTCTTTTAAAAATACGACCGAAAGTAACAATACGGTGACAGGCACCATCGCCATGATCAGCGAAAAATTCACCGGTGAGGTATATTGTACCGATTCGGCAAAGGCCATCTGCGATACGATCAACCCTAGGAAACCACCCACGGCCAGTACACCTAAATCTTTAGCGTTCACCGGTTCTCTTGGAAAAAAGAGACTGATCCCCCATAACGCTACAGTACCATAGACCAGACGCGTCAGCGTATACCCCATAGACGTCATCCAGGTTCCAGTCAGTGAATCTGTCACTAAAATATTACTCGCAAAAATAACGCATGAGAGCATGACGGCCATATGACCCGAGATCTTCCCCATATATACCTCGCTGTAATTGATCACGTTGATTCATCATCCGAAGAGTGCTTAATCGTAGTGAAGGGTTTTACGACACCACACGTAACATTCAGATATAAAGAGACGATTTTCTATAAAGTGATTTGCCACAAGCCGTGCCAGCAGCCAAATCAATATGGCTCAGACATGGCGGACAAAGATCAAGAACATGAATGATGATCGATGGCTAAAATATAAAAAAACCAGCAAGTTAAACTTGCTGGGGAAGTCGTTATAAATATTCGTTGCCTTGACCAATAGCATCAAGCAACTGATGTAGTTTCAGGGCATCAGCAAAGCTGGGCGCTTCACGACTGCCTGTTTGAATATCTTTAGCCACCAGTTTATAGATACCGGTCACATTGCGAGGGATCACCTGTTCTGGTAACTCAGCGAACAATTCAGCTGGCGGAACTAACGTGTGCAACTCAGAATCCGCTCCTTTAGCCCCTTTAATCGTCATCTGTGCAAACTGACCGTGGCCAATATTCCCCGTCACCTGAAGATCACCATCAGTACCATTAATTTCCCAGAGGAAGTTTGTCCCTCGTGACATTCCCCCCCGATAGTGGGCCGAAAACGCAGCACCACTTTTAAACTGACCGTGCACCAGAATTTGATCGGCAGCGGAGGTTACCACATCAGCCCCGGTATCGGTGATATGCACCGTATCACGACATTTCAAAGTGCGGCCATTCACATCCGCAAATTCCCCTAATACATCCTGCACACCCGCAAGCGTATGACCAAAAGGAATCGTCAGCATGGTCGCTCCATTGGCTTTATCAAATAGATAAGCCAGTTCTGCTGAACTTTCTGCGCCCCAATTGCCCCCGGAACCAATCAAGCTACTACTCAGTACCGTCCCCACATAACCATCAGCAATCAACTGTTTTAAATATTTAACTTCCGGGGCGGTACGCATCTGCGTGCCCACGGTCGCTACAACTCCTTTTTCAGCCGCTAATGCGGCCAATTTTTGAGCTTCTGCCAAGCCATTTCCCAAAGGCCATTCACAATGAACATGCTTACCCGCGGCTAACGCTGCGCTCACCAATTCATAGTGATAAGGGACTTTCACCGTCACAACCACGAGATCAACAACATCAGAAGTCACCAACTCCTGTGGTGTCGCAAACGCATGCGGAAGATGTAACCGCTCAGCGGTGCGTTGACCACTCTCTGGAGTTGAGTTAGCCACCGCGACGATCTCAAAATCTTCACTTAAAGAGCGCAGTGCGGGTAGATGAGCCATAGCGGCCCAATGACTATCTGGATTTAGACCAATAAACCCCACTCGGATCGGTTTTTTACTCATGGTTTCCTCTCTTTTCGATACACTTAGCAGCCAAATTTTCTGCCGTTTAGCTACCGTAATTGGTAATACAATGAATGTGTTAACTCGATAACCACATCATCAAGAATCAACAAACAAGACGCTTAATGCTACTAAAACTAAACCATGCCTTATAACTCACACATTGATGAAACAGTTATAAAATAAGGTTAACAATAACAACTGATGCATCGGTTCATTCCTGAAACACAGCCAATAACTTATTAAAAATAATTAATTTTCAATAAATTAATTGGTTATCATCAGGATAATTTACAATTTAGAAACAACGACTATCTGAAGACCATTATGAAAATAACTGACTTATTTTTTCCTGCCTAATTCTTGCCAATTCATGCCTAATGCTACAAAGTCAGTTCTCAGGCTAAGCGGCTTAATTCCAAATATATAACGATGTACAAACCAAGACGCCGTGACATCCATTCTTATAGCCCTCCTTATCAAGAGAGTTCCTTCATGATTAAAAACATTTATTCCTGCTAAGGTTAATCTGGATTTATAGCCAAGCTATAGCCATGTGCTGCCATGATCCTTACACTTGTTCACTCCCACGCCTTGCATTTCGGAACTCATTTTCACAAGCATAATCAAGGGTTGGGATTTTCCCGGGAACGTATAAAACGGCCGCTCTGGCTATATGATTGGATCATCATCATGACAGCTCATGATGAGTGATAGGGAGCAAAAAAACATAAAAATTAATTCAACAAGAGATTTCTAAAGCACCTGCAATGGCTATTTGAGGGCATCCTGATCATCAGGATGATGACCACAAGGGTCTTCAATTTTGGACGACGTTTGCACCTTCTCGAGTTTCAAGTGCTGTTCCCGTTCTAACTGCGATTGTTCCACATCCATTGCCAGTGTTAATAACCGATCCAACTTTTTCTCAAGCAGTTCCAGTCGCTGCTCAATGCGACTAATTTGATCCGCATTTAACTGTTCTTTATCAATCAATGCCTGTTCTTCCTGCTGCATAAAAAAAGCTGAAAAACTCGCCGTTAGCATCGAAAACAGACCGATGCCCATAAGAATTAACAGTGAGCCGAAAAAACGTCCAAGAATACTTCCAGGAACAATATCACCATAACCCACAGAGGTGACCGTCACCCAGGCCCACCAAATACCATCCAGTGGCGTTTCAACATTCGGATCAATCACCGCCATCAAAGTCCCGGCCATAATGATGATGACAAAACTGACCATGAGCGTCGGCCCCAGATGATGACGCCCCATAATTTTCTGAAAACTACCCGACATATTCATCATCATGGTAAACATCGCCAACAACCGCAAAGCCCTCAAACCACCGGCATAAGGTAAATAACTCCAGAGTAATGGAATACCTAGCACGATAATGACTAAGTTACTCCAATTAGTTTTTAAATAACGGCACCGATGAGTAACCAACGCCGTTAACGTCACTGTTTCAACTAAAAAGAATACCCATAAAAACCAATCGGTGACATAAGCATAACCAAAAGGCTTTCCATCCCGAACCTCAATGTACCACTCGAATAAAATCCAGAACGAAAACAACAACATCGGCCATTCAAAATAACGCCCGATTTTGCGAGCCCGTTTATTCTCCGAGTGGTCAACCCCGGACAGACCAATCATGCTGGAAACAGAAACCATCATGAACAGCACTCTACATCTAAGACTTAATTTAAGCTTAATCTAATCCTTACATTTAGCCACTATTGCTTGTTCCGGAGTTCCATCGGCATGAAATTGAAGGCTCCAAACATAACGCCCAGCTTGCGGCAAAATGGCAACAGTATCTTGACCATATCCACCCGCGATCAACGGTTGCGATACGGCTGTTTTAAGGCTCAATCCTTTTACCGTAAATTGCGGAGCCCATCCGGGACTGGCATATTGAAAGTGATATCCTCCAGCCATTTCCTTGACAACCGCCTGATAAAGTCCGTTCCCTTTATAATGAAAAGCTCTGAAGGATTTAAAAGTCCAATCGGTATCGGCAAAATCACCGACCAAATACAGAGGCTTATCCAGTAATGGACGGCCTTGATCCGGATTATCACAACGGCCTACGCGGCCAGAAGCCTGCAATTGAACCGGCTGACGCTTAACGACTGGACCGGTAGCAGAGGGCTGTGCAATAGCTAAAAAGCGAGCGTGATAACCAGCTAACGGAACGTGATAAATCCCTTTTGCATCGGCCTCAAATACCTGTTGGCTCAGCAGATCTCGTAAGACTCCGTTCGCGCCGATCTGTTGGCCACTGAGCGACAATAACTGGGGAGCATCACGAGTACTGACCATATACAACAGAACATCACGACCACTACGTTTATAGTCAACTAAGACATTGGCATTGGCTAGAATATTGACGCGTTTCCCCTGATAAAGAGCCGGATGCTGCTGTCGTAAGTGCATCAATTGCGTTAAGTAAGTTTTTAAGGCCTGTTGAGGCTGAGTTAACGTCGCATTCACCCCGGCAATTTTGGCATCAGAGCGAGCTACATGATCATCACAAAGCCCCTGATCGACGCAGATATCAGCAGGGACCTTGACATCAAAATCCTCCACTTGATCGCCGATCTCTTCGCCATAATAAAAGGTAATCGGCCCACTGTAAGCCGCCAAAAATGATAGCGCCGCCCGATGCCGCTGCCAGTATTGTGGCTGTGGAGGATCAGCGATCATTCCCCGTTGCAACAAATCTCCGAAACGTACCAAGTCATGATTTCCCAGCATCAAATTAGGGCGAGCATGAAGAGGATACAACTGTTGCAAATGAAGCCCGTCATTCAACCAATCGCCTCCTTTATGGCCCACTGAGTTTTCGTCAACGGCAAACGTTTCTACCGCCCGATACCGGAGTGGGAAAGCAAACGCCGAGCACAAAGCCGGAGCTTTATCTGATCCATAAGCGGTATTGGTAATCCGATTGAGATTATTCGACCACACCTCAGCAACCATATAGCCCAACGGATGTACCCACTGCCCTTGAGCATTACGATAACGGACGCCTGCGGATGCTTCGGTCACTGTCTGCCTTAAATGGACCCAGTCTTGCAGCGGAACTTGATAGGCCTGATCGAGTCGCCAACCATCAATTTTGAGCGTCCGAGTCCAGTATTGAATCACCTGCTGATAAAATTTCAGGCTCCCGGGATAACGGACATGGTCAGAAGGACCACTGGACAAGGTACCTTGCGGCGAGGGTTCGAGATTGGTTTTATGATGACCGAAGACACCATCTAAAAAAACATACAATCCCAGTTTATGAGCTTTGTCTACCAGTGCTTTAGCATCGGCTAGTGTTCCGATCCGAGGATCAATTTTAAAATAATCACTGGCGAAATAGCCGGTTGCATCAAGTCTGGATGCTGAAAGCGGTTGCCCAGGCATCGGTTTGGACTCAAAAATAGGCGTCAACCAAATGGCATTCATCCCTAATTCTTTGATGTAGTCGAGTGAGCGGATCACACCTTTTAAGTCTCCTTGATGGTGACTCGGGCCATACCCCACCCCATAACTGAGATTCGGATCACCATCAACAAAACTTTCAACCATCACTTCATAGATCCGGAGCTGGTTACTCTGCTGTTGTAACACCGGATCACAAGGGACCTCAGGCATCGATTGCGCAATAGCCGCCTCACTCCCCCACCCCAGTAGCAGTAGTACTGGGAAACGCCACCATTTCCATCTCATCAAAGTCATCCTTTCTTGATCGGTATGGATTCTGATTATGCGGACATCCGCCTTCCTAAAAACCCTCCCTGGCTTACTTTTACAGGGGCGTAGGGCTAAAGGAGGAGTGACTTGCTTCACATTTTTACACTAGCGTTGGTTATTGTTTTTATCGCCACCTGAGCCTAATGGAGGCAAGAGAGAGCTTCAGTCCCATCGACATGCAATATCGTTCAATAACTCTCATTTAGTTTGCCGTATGTTATCCATAGCCAACGAGGGAAAACATATGCAACACCTGATCTTAGCCATGACTTTATTTGCACTGGTCGGAGCCATTACTCCAGGACCTGTAAATTTAATCGCCACCAGCACCGCATTAAACCATGGCAAACAAGCCGCACTCAGACATGTAGCGGGAGCCTCGATCGCCTATTCAATAGTCGTCTATACATCGGGTTATCTCATGCAAATGATCACTCACTACCTACCTAAATTGGAGAGTGTCATGAAATGTGGAGGCAGTCTGTTTTTACTGTATCTAGCCTATAGTCTCTTTAAAGCCCACATATCACCTATTACATCGACTCGGCACTCAAAATCTGGAATACTGACCGGGTCATTCATTCAATTGTTGAATCCTAAAGCTTGGGTGGTTGCTATGTCCGGTGTCAGCCTTTATGTCACAGGTAATAGTCACCCAAACACATTGTTAGTTATATTTACAGGGATTTCACTGGTCATCTGTTTTTTGGGAGTTGGAATGTGGGCGATGACGGGGACACTATTGGCTAAATACCTAGAAACACCGACCCAGCAACACTATTTCAACCGAGTAATGGCCATTCTTTTAGGAATTTCCATCATCATGATATGGATATAACCGACTGGAGCAGTGGATTTTGAAAAAAGATAATAGTGTCCGTTTTAAACAGAGTACCCAGTTTCCCTGGATCGAACTGAGAGTGGCCCGGCATTGCAGTGCCTGCTATGAAGCCCATACCCATGATGAATTCTCTTTTGGCCTAATTGATCAAGGTACGGCACACTATCGAAATAGAAACCACCTACATCACATTCATCCAGGGCAGATTGTCACGATCAATCCCACGGATGTTCATGCCTGTAATCCCCATTCAGACCTTTGGTCTTATCGAATGATATTCATCAATACATTACAAATGGGTGAGATGCAGCGGCAGATTTTCAATCGCATGTCGATGGACTACCGACCCTTCGACTCCGATTTCACCACCAATCCCAAACTTCGAAACCACTTCCCGGCCCTTTTTTCAGCATTACAAGCCAAGGAGAACTCGCTTGAAGCCGAAAGCCATTTATTTGATTTTATTGAAAACTGCTTTATACAGCAGTCCTCATCAGAACTTCCGGCCATAAGCTCAGCCAATTTAGCGATCATTCGAGACCAGCTACTAGACGATATCACGCACATTCACCCTCTCTCTCAGCTGGCTCAGCAGGTCAATATGAGTTCTTATCAATTGCTCAGAGCCTTCAAAAAACAATTTGGATTACCCCCACATGCCTATGTGATGGATGAAAAAATCAAACGCGCTAAAAGCTTACTTAAATCAGGGAACAGTGTCGCAGAAATAGCGTTAGATTTGGGGTTCTCTGATCAAGCCCACTTCCAGCGTCAATTTAAAAGGAAACTAGCGGTTACGCCTAAATTCTATCAATCGCAGTTCTTATCCTAAGTCCACTCAAACGCCACAAACTCAGGATGCATTTAAAGTAAACAAAATTCGACCATGAACATTCACCAGACTCTAGTCAAAAGGTAGCTTCGTTTCCCCGGTTAAAATCAATCCTGGAGAATCGTAAAAACTGCCCCCAACAATTCGATATGGGGCAGCATTCAGCAGCGATTCCGCAGCGTCTGGTTTTATATTCTTGGACATATCGACTGGAAGTATCGCTCTAAACCAGCGACCAGATTTTGAAAATGAAGGGTACTCAACTCGATAAAATAACCAATGTTGGGAACACTCAGGGCATTGATATAACCAAACATCACCACATCGACTATTCTTCATATCGGCGCCTAAGTATGTTCCTTTCTCTTCACAATCCCAGAGTCTGGGTTGTAAGCATTCACATTCTTCAATCAGCATCCACTATCCCTCATCCTTGACAGCCCTTTCATCACTACCAACGATCGCCCTATTCGCGCATTATAAATACTCGTCAGCTTAAGATAGAAAGAGCGGGCTTTATGATCAACATCTATACATCAGATCTTTCCATATAAAAGTGGCGAAAATACGCTGCTAATGAACTGATACTAAATGAATAATTTTCTTAAAAGAAGAAGGGTGGAAATAACAAACGTCGAGAGAAAAATTTGGAGCGGGCAGCGGGAATCGAACCCGCGTCACCAGCTTGGGAAGCTGAGGTAATAACCACTATACGATGCCCGCGAACGCAATGAATTATATCAGGGATAATTCATTGCGCTAGTGGTTATTGCTATTTTTTCGTGTGAAGTCAACTGATTAGTCATTTTTTAATCAGGCTCGGGGATGACTTTCATCATAAACCTGTTTTAAACGCTCGTTAGCCACATGGGTATAGATTTGCGTCGTTGACAAATCACTATGCCCCAGCAGTAACTGCACCACTCGTAAATCAGCGCCGTGATTCAACAAATGCGTAGCAAAAGCATGTCGTAACGTATGGGGAGATAGGGGTTTTTCTATCCCGGCCCGCTGGGCATAGGCTTTAATCCGATGCCAAAATGTTTGCCGAGTCATTTGTACCCCCCGTTTACTGGGGAAAATAATATCGGATTCCTGTTTGAGTAATAGTCCCCGAGCTTCCCGAAAGTAACGATCTAACCAATACTCAGCTTCTTCCCCCATCGGAACCAGCCGCTCTTTACCCCCTTTGCCCAGAACTCGAACGACCCCTTGCCGCAAACTTAATTCATCCATCGTCAAACTCACCAGCTCCGTAACCCGAAGCCCAGTGGCATACAGCAGCTCCAACATAGCCCGATCGCGCAATTCAATCGGCTCATCCAGTTTAGGTTGATTGAGTAGCCTATCGACATCATCTTCACTTAACGTATCCGGGAGGTGCTTCTCTTGTTTTGGAGAATGCAATAAAGCACTGGGATCATCCGCTCGTTCTCCCTGAGCATAAAAATACTGAAAAAACCGACGAATAGCTGAAAGTTGCCGGGCCGCACTACTGGTCTTTTGGCCGTGATCCAGACACCACATGAAATAATCCTGCAGCTCACTCGGCTTCACCTCAATCAACTCAATCCGTTTCTGCCCTAAATAGTCAGCCAGTTTCGTCAAATCATTCCGATAGGAAATCAGCGTATTTTCAGCCAGCCCTCGTTCCAGCCACAATACATCCAGAAACTGCTCAATATATGGATAACGCTTTTCCTGAGTCACTTGCTACTTTGGCCCCCAGACCACTTTTGTTAAACTAACTATAAATTTTATGGCAGAGAGAACGCAATGGCTATTGGCCTTTTTTATGGTTCCACCACCTGTTACACCGAAATGGCAGCCGAGAAAATTCAGAATGCTTTAGGCGGCCCGGAAATTGTCGAGTTACACAATGTCAAAGACACATCACTCACCGAAATGGAGCACTACGATATTCTGATCTTGGGGATTTCAACCTGGGACTATGGTGAGTTGCAAGAAGACTGGGATGCCGTCTGGAATGATCTGGATACGCTCAAACTAGACGGCAAAATCGTCGCCCTGTTTGGTCTTGGAGATCAAGAAGGATATGGAGAATGGTTCTTAGATGCTATGGGGATGTTATACGCTAAATTAGCGATGCATCAGGTCAGTTTTATTGGTTACTGGCCCAATCAGGGATATCAATTTGACACATCCAAAGCCTTAACTCAAGACGGTGACTATTTTGTCGGTCTGGCTCTGGATGATGAAACCCAATACGAGCAAAGTGACACCCGTATCGAGCAATGGACCAACCAACTTCTAGAAGAGTTACAAGCCATTAGCGAGTAGCCGGTAACACAGATTCCCGGATCACCAGACGACCACTCAATTCGTCTGGTTCACTACGATCTAAACGCTGATGCAGTACCCCTTTGAGTCGCTGTAACGCCACATCCACGAGTTGATCCAACGGATAATGAATACAGGTCAAAGGCGGTGTCAATTGCTGGGCCAGTGGGGAATCTTCCAGGCTCATCACCGAAACTTCCTGCGGAACAGCAATATTGAACTGCCGCAGTAATCGCATCGCAATAGCCGCTTCGCTATCACAACGAGTCATCAGTGCAGTAAATGGCAAATAACGGTTCAACAATTCGAGCAACGGTTGCTCAACACCACGCTGACCATGAATGATGAGTTGCCGGTTTAAAGGAATCGATTTGTTTTCCAGCGCCGTTTTGTAACCTTCTTTAAGCTGTTCACTAATGGCCATTGCGTCATCATCAAGCCATAGCGCAATTTGCTGATGCCCTTGACTCAGTAAATAACGGGTCGCACTTTCACAAGCAAAGCGGTGATCGTAATGAATACAGCCGGACGTAGTCCCCGATAACGAAATTAACCGTTCCCCACTGTAATCTTCATCCGTTTCACTTAAGACAATAATGGCGGCAGCACTGGATGTTTCTAAACGTTCAATCTGTTCATAAATAGCCTGCGAGTGATCCACAAAACTCACCAGCATCTCCAAATCCTGCGCCTGAATCCCCTTGGCTAATTTGGGTAAGGCCTCAGCGATAAGCTGACTATCACTCCGTTTTAAAATCACCCCGACACAATTCGAACGCTGATTAGCCAGATTCTGCGCCAGCACACTCGGTCGATACTGCAACGCTTCCACAGCTTTCAGCACCGACTGCCGACTTTCCTCCCGAACCCCTCGGCTTCCGGTTAAAACCCGGGATACGGTTGCTTTGGATACTTTTGCTAATCGGGATACATCATTAATCGTCGCCATGACTCTACCTCACCTTAATATGCCCAAATCATAGCATAATTGGCCGTCAGGGAAATGCAGGGGGATGTTATCGGGCTGGCAAAATTACATAAAAAACCAGCCCGAGTGACTCCGATCACCAACCAGCAGAAAACCAGCTAATCAGATTGACGCTGATACAAGGCAATCAACTCCTGAACAAGCTCTCCGGCCAGCATTGAGGTCATCAAATGATCCTGCGCATGAACCATAATCAGCGTCATAGGAATTTTCCCCTGCCCTTCATCTTCCTCAATCAAGGCAGTTTGCACATGATGAGCTTCACTAATAAAGCCTTTTGCTTCTTGCAGCTTTTGCTCTGCCCGTTCAAATTGCCCGTTTTTCGCATCATTCAGCGCGTCAAAATAGAGGCTCCTGGCCTGTCCGGCATTGACGATAATTCCCATGATGACTTGTTCAGCATCCATTATTGATGATCCTCCACCTGAAAACCATGCTCAGCACTCACCTGAGCAATCCAGTGTCCACTCTTTTTAAGTCGCCGTTGCTGGGTCGCTAAATCCAGAGCAACATATCCATAACGGTTTTTATACGCATTGGTCCATGACCAGCAATCAATAAATGTCCAGAGGTGATATCCCAGACAGTTAGCACCTTCCTCTAAGGCTTTATGCAACCACATCAGATGCCCACGAATGAAATCAATCCGATAATCATCCTGCACTTCGCCATCGACCATAAACCGCTCTTCATTTTCAACCCCCATCCCATTTTCAGAGATATAACAAGGGATATTGCCGTAGTTCTGGCGTAGATTCGTCAGAATGTCATAGATCCCTTTCTCATAAATTTCCCAACCTCGATAAGGATTCATCTTCCGACCGGGCATCTCATAAGGTTCAAAAAACCATTCCGGCATCATGGGGCCTTCAGGATTCACCGCACTCAAGCGTGCTTTCACCCGTCGTGGTTGATAATAATTCACGCCGAGTAGATCCACTTTTCCTAAAGCCAACATCGCGGTATCGTCAGGCTCAGTGATGGGTTGCAAATCATGATCTTGGATCCACTGCGCTAATTCCTGCGGATATTGCCCTAACACGGCCGGATCCAGAAAACTACGGTTAAACAGCAAATCAGCGATCCGGGCCGCTTTCACATCCGCCGGATGTTCCGAACGGGGATAACTGGGTGTCAAATTGAGAATAATGCCAATTTGACCTGTCAATTGACGCTGATGATACTCATTCACCACCCGGGCATGAGCCAACATCGTGTGATAAGCCACTTGCACAGCCCGTTTGAAATCCACCACATTCGGATAATGGGCATCATAAAGATATCCCTGTTCTACCGGCACAATCGGTTCGTTAAAGGTAAACCAGTGCGATACCTGCTCTCCGAAGAGGTCAAAACAAACCTGTGCATAGCGGACATAAGCATCCACAACAGCCCGATTTTCCCATCCGCCTAACTGCTGCATCGCCCATGGCATATCAAAGTGATACAAGCAAATAAAAGGCTCAATTCCAGCAGATTTAAGCTGATGAATCAGTTCACGATAAAACTGCACCGCTTGCTGATTCACTTCCCCCACCCCATCCGGGATCAAGCGAGCCCACGAAATAGAGGTCCGAAAACTGTTGTGACCTAATTGTTTGAGCAACGCGATATCTTCTTCAAAGCGATGATAAAAGTCCGATGTTTTTTCGGGCCCTACCGCATTAAAAAAGCGATGTGGTTGTTGCCGGTACCAATAATCCCAGACGGTATCCGCTTTGCCCGCCTCATGTGCCGCACCTTCACTTTGAGCGGCTGAGCTGGCACTTCCCCACCAGAAATGGTCTGGGAATCGATAAAAACTCATCATGTAATCCTTTCGTTCATTCATTAATGGTTAAATGCTGTTTCATGTTTATCCAATGCCGGATCCGCATCCGCCAATGCAGCTTGTTCTGCCGCTTTTTTCGCTTCTTCAGCCAACAGCTGTTTTTCATAAACTTTCAAAAATGGCAGATACATTAGCGACGCGGTGAACATACAGAACAGACACATAAATACCGGTGTAATGGCCCAGTTAGCAGCCCATGAAGCCCCGATAGGTCCGGGTGTTGTCCAAGCAGTCAGTGACACAACCCGAGGCAGTAATCCCCAATAAGTCGCAGCATAAGCAAAGACGGCATTAATCATTGGGACAAAAACAAAAGGCAGGAAGAACAATGGATTCATAATGATCGGAGCCCCAAATAAAATGGGCTCATTGATATTAAAAATCCCCGGGACAATCCCCATTCGGCCGATACTCCGGAGATGAATCGCTTTACTTCGGATCAATAGAATGGCCAACGGCAACGTCGATCCCACGCCCCCAATCAATAGATAGTGATCCCAAAAACCTTGGGTATAGATGTGAGGAATGGCTTGACCTGCGGCTAAAGCGACCTGATTGGCAGACAAGTTTGCCATCCAGAACGGGTTCATAATCCCGGTCACGATCAAAGCCCCGTGGATCCCAGCAAACCACAACACCTGACAGATAAAGACCGATAACAGTACCGCCGGTAAACTATCGGAAGCCGAAACCAGTGGTTTAAGCAGCGCCATCACGGCTTCAGGCAAAATCATGCCGGTTTCATGCTCAATAAACAGGTTCAAGGGATAAAGCGTAAAAATAATCACCAATACCGGGATCAGAATTTCAAAAGATCGAGCGACTCCGGTTGGCACCTGCGGCGGCAATCGCACTGTTATATGATGCCGTTTTAAAAACGCATACACCTCAGTGGCATAAATCGAAACGATCAGAGCCGTAAAAATCCCCTGCCCCGCAAAATACTGCGTGGAGATCTGACCATCTTTATAAGGTGCGGCCACCAGCAAAAATGACATTAACGCCAGTAAGCCGGTGGTAATTGGATCCAATTTATAATGCCGGGCTAGACTCGAGCCAATCCCAACACAAATAAAGAGGGTCATAATTCCCATACTCAGATGGAACGGCAACATCAACGTTTCCCGATGTTTCGCCGAAAATGCCAGCCAGGCCTGTACAAAACCTAGGCTGCTATTTTCTGAAAACGGAGGGAAAATAAAGACCAGCATAAATGAGCCGACAATCATGAATGGCAAAGCGGCAATAAAGCCATCACGGATTGAGGTAATATATTTCTGTTGTCCGACAGCCCCAGCTATCGGTGTTATCTTATCTTCAATCAGATGGGATAACCGATCAAAGTGCGTACCCATGAGAACTCTCCTGCGCTATCCTGCTATCTCGGTACCGGCCAGAGCCAATCCCTGTTCCAGTACATGCTCACCATTTTGCATGCCGTAATCCATTGGATTAATCGTTTCAACAGGCACCCCATACGGGCTCGCCCGCCGAGCCAGATCCGCCTGTAAATATTTCACCTGAGGCCCAAGCAACACCGCCTGATAGTGGCTGACCTGCTCATCAAACTCGGCGACACTATAAGCATCAATGCTCACAGCAATTCCTTTCTGTTCAGCCACATCTTTCATTTTTTTAACCAGCAGACTGGTCGACATTCCAGCCGAACAACACAACATTAAACGGTACATAATCAACTCCGGTTATTTCATAAATCACTCCATTACTATAGGACTAATGAAACAAATGGAAACCGGTTTCCATTTCATGATTTAGATTATGTGCACAGGATCACATCCCCTCGAAAAACTCCGTGGATAAACGTGACAGAAAGCGAATTACTACAATCAATTAATGTGGAATCATGGCAACAGTGTAAAGTTTGCAGACATTAAAGGACTGTTCATCTTTAGAAATAAGGATGGGCGGCCATAAAAATAGCATAATCTACTGTAAAAATTTGAGGTGATAGTGTGCTCAACGGCCAATGGATGCAGTTGATAGCCAATGCAATTGAAGAATATATAGCTCCTGTTGCCAAGCTGTTAACAAATAGTAAGCATATTCTTGCCGTTCGGGATGGCTTTCAGCTAGCCATGCCTTTTATTTTTGTCGGGAGCTTATTTGTTCCGCTTTTATATCCGCCTTTTATTCCCACCCATCCCGGAACATTTGCCCAGAGCTGGCTAGTGCTTTCCCGGGAATTACGGCCGTTATTGCTCCCGGCATTCCAACTCACATCGGGGCTGATCAGCTTGATTATTTCATTTGGTGCAGCCGCTAGTCTGGCCAAACATTACCAGTTGCCACAACGATTTTCCGGGTTAACGGGTTGTATCTCTTTTTTATTACTGATTGGTTTTTTTACCGATCAAACAGCAGCTATTCGTTATTTAGGGGGCATGGGAATTTTTACAGCGACTTTTGCCAGCCTGTATGCTGTAGAAATTATCCATCAATTTTATACACGGGGATGGTTTTTTTCGATGCCAGAAGAAGTACCTCAAATCACCCGCAATGGTTTTGCACTGATCATCCCTTTATTCTTCATTCTGCTCTCATTGAGCTGTTTCAACCTGATTTTGAAGCATTATTGGGGATTACCTTTTCCACAACTTATGGAAACCATTTTCCAACCACTGATTATTGCTTCGGATTCGCTTCCGGCAATTCTGCTCTCACTGCTGGTCTGTAATGTACTTTTTTTCATTGGGATCCACGGTTCTATTCTGGTCACCGGAATTATGAATCCATTCTGGTTATCAAATTTGGCGGTCAATCAGCATGCACTGGCCGCAGGTCAGGCCATCCCGCACATCTATACGCAAGGTTTTTGGGATTATTATTTACTGATTGGAGGTGTAGGCTCAACACTGCCCTTGATGTTAATGGCCTTTCGCAGTCGTTCTCAGCAACTACGTTCAGTGGGAAAACTTGGATTCATTCCATCGCTATTTAATATCAATGAACCCATTCTATTTGGATTTCCCATCATCATGAATCCACTATTTTTAATCCCATTTATCAGCGTTCCCATGATTAACGCCACCATTGCCTGGTATTTGACCAAATTAGAGATTTTGGATCGATTTATTGCGATGCTCCCGTGGTCCATGCCAGCCCCCATTGGGGCGGCTTGGGCAGCCAACGGCAGTTTAAATAACGCCTTAATGAGTATTCTGGCGATTTCTATTTCATGGAGTATTTACCGCCCTTTCTTTAATGTCCATGAAAAAATGTTATTAAAGCAGGCGCAGCGCGCCCGCTCAGCGAATTGAAGTCGGCGATACGACTTTGATTTGATAGCCCGTCTGATGACCATAACGGATTTCTCGTTGCAAATCGGCAAAGGTCTGAGGATTTTTATCCAACCACTCCGTTGGCAGACCCAGTCGTAATTCATCATGATCAACTTCCAGATAGACTTCCGGCATCTGCTGTCCCCGTCGGCCACGCTGTAAAATAATAGCCAACCGTAATAGCAGCAGTATTTTCAGCAAGGGTTCTTTATCAATGGGGAAATTTTTAGTGATCCGCTTGCGGTGCGCTAACACCAACAAGGCCAGTTCTGATTGCTCCGAGCGAGAAAATCCGGGCAAATCCACATTTTCAACAATATACGCACCATGTTTATGATAATCGCTATGCGTAATATCCAATCCCACCTGAAACAACAGCGATGCCCAATGCAACAATTGTGAGGTATTCCGGTAATCCAGACCCCATCCACCCGCTTGTTCCAGTAAAGATTGAACAATACGATCCACTCGGTTTGCATATTCAAAATTCACATGGAACCGTTCGGCCAGATTCATCACACTCAGATCACGAAAATTATTATGTTCCAAACGGCCTTTCAGATCATAGAGCAACCCTTCACGTAAGGCCCACTGAGCCGCATTCATCGAATCGATGCCCAACCCATCAAAGAGGATCGACAGAATGATCAACCCCCCTAAAAACACGGGACGCCGATTATCTGAAAGCCCTTCCATGGGATAATCGACCACTCCAGCCTCACAATATTCATCCAATAACTGATGGATATATTTTGGCTTGATGGTGCCATCGCTCCACCCTTTAAAACGGCAGATTTCAGCCACGCTACGAATTGTTCCAGAAGCCCCAATAGCCTCACTCCAGCCTTTATCAAATAAAGTATCGAGTACCGGCACCAATTCCTGCATACAGGCCGTACGCGCTTTTTTCAAGCGTCCGGCGGTGACTTTCCCTTTACTGAAAAAACGCTTGGTAATGGCAACACACCCCATACTCAAACTTTCTTTGACCACCGGTTCCATCCCTTCACCGATAATCACTTCAGTACTGCCCCCCCCGATATCAATCACTAATCGGTTGCCGTCTTTAGGGGCTAAATCATGAGCAACGCCCAAATAAATAATCCGCGCCTCTTCCTCACCGGAGATAATCTCCACCGGATGCCCCAGTTGTGCCTGAGCTTGTTGAAGAAAATCATCGACTCGATGCACACTACGCAATGTTTTGGTGCCAGCCACCCGCACATTCCCGGTAGAAATACCCCGTAATCGCTCACCAAACCGACCGAGGCAACTCATGGCGCGCTCAATCGCCTGCTGATCTAAAACGCCATATTCATTTAAACCCCACCCTAAGCGAACCGGCTCTTTGATCCGATCCACAATGTGGATTTGTTCTCCGTCCCAACGGGCGATAATAAGATGAAAACTGTTCGAACCCAAATCGACTGCAGCAATTTGCTGGCTTGCAGGGTAATTCATTGGAGAGAGATCAGACATGCCTATCAACTAAGTTCCATAATAGCTTTAAGTAAACCGTGCCGTTCCCAAGAGGTCAAGCGCTTTAAAAAGATCAGTCTAAATTCAAATAAAAGTCCCGATATAACCGCTTAAATGTCTGGCTATAAACCCCAGGTTGTTGATAAATCGATAACTGCTGTGATTCGCAATCTCCGGAACACCGGGAAAACTCAAGCAACAAACGCTGTGGCTGTATGCTTTTAATTTTCGTCACGACCTCACAACGGCGGCGCAAATACCACCCTGATGACTGACTTATCATGAGCAGTTGTTCCCCTTCAGCATAGGGCAAAATCAAGGACAGTGTTGCATCGGATCGAGCCAGTCGAGCCGCTTGTATCAACAACTGCTGATGCGAAAGCGTGTAAGTCTGGCGAGCAATCGCCCGTCGCGGATCCTCAAACACTTGTCCATGAGGGAAATAAGGAGGATTACTCACCAAATGGCTGTAATGCCCTTGATTAAAATCCACTAGATCCTGATGATAAATATGAATCCGCTCGGCCCACGGCGAATGGGTCACATTCTGTCGGCTTTGAGTCACCGCATCGGCATCGATATCAATTGCATCAATCGCTATTGGCATGTGCTGCGTGCGTTGTGCCAACATTAAAGCAATCAGGCCACTACCACAGCCGATATCCAAAATTCGCTCCGGCTGCTGCAGTCGGGTCCATCCGCCCAACAGGATCCCATCGGTCCCAACTTTCATCGCACACCCTTCATGAGCCACATGAAATTGCTTAAACGTGAAACCGCGTTGCTGATAATGCTTCAAAACTTTCGTTCTCAGGCCAATTTATTACTATAATAGGCGGCAACTTTATGGGGAGAGCACTTCGTTTGCAAGTATCCCCGACAATTCACCTGACCATGCAGTGATATTTCATGACATTTGATCAATTAGAACTTGATGATGAATTGCTTGCTAGCCTTGAGCAGCAACAGATTACCCGTCCTACCACCATTCAGCAGGAAGTGATTCCCGTCTTGCTCGACGGATATGACGTGCTGGCTTCTGCTCCGACCGGAACCGGAAAAACATTGGCCTTTTTATTACCGGCATTTCAGCATTTGCTGGACTTTCCGCGTCGTAAACAAGGGCCAGCCCGGGTTCTGATCCTAACCCCAACTCGGGAACTGGCACTCCAGGTTGCCGAACAGGCCCGGTTACTTGCAGAGCAAAGCGGACATCATATTGTCGATATTACCGGTGGAGTAAACCATCAAGAACATGCCGCCCAGTTCAATGCGGGCTGTGATATTGTCGTGGCGACCCCGGGGCGCCTGATCGAATACATCAATGCTCAGGTTTTTGACTGTCAGGCGATCGAATGGTTAATCTTGGACGAAGCCGATCGCATGCTGGATATGGGATTCATTCGCGAAATGCGCCAAATTGCCGATGAACTCACCGCTCGTTCACATACGGCGCTCTTTTCAGCGACCTTAGAAGGTGAGCTACTGGAGCAATTTGCAGCCGAAGTCATGCAAAATGCGCAAACCATCCGGGTGGATCCCCCTCGACGAGAACGCGCCAAAATTCTGGAACTGTATCACCACTGTGACACGCTGGATCACAAACGCGCTATTTTATGTCACTATCTACGTAGCGATGAAGTGACCCGAGCCATTGTCTTTGTTAAAACCCGGGATCGCCTTGATGAACTGGTGGCTTATCTGCAAAGTCAGAATATTCCATCCGTTTATCTGCGAGGTGAAATGACCCAAGGACGTCGCAACGATGCGCTAGAACGTTTCAAATCCGGGAAGGTCAATGTTTTGATTGCAACCGATGTAGCCTCACGCGGCATTGATATTGCGGATATCAGCCATGTATTTAACTACGACATGCCTCGCACGGCGGATGTTTATGTACATCGGATCGGTCGAACCGCCCGCGCAGGGAAAAAAGGCTGTGCAATCAACCTTGTTGAAGCCCATGAAATTGCTATTTTAGGCAAAATCGAACGCTATACAAAAAATCCGATGCGACGCCGGGTGATCGATTCATTGCGACCACAACACAAAATTCCCAAAAAAGCGCCGAAGAAAGTAAAAGTTAAAAAAACTAAAACCGGCCAAACCAAAACGAAAGCCAAACAATCGAAAAAATGATCACCCAGGAGCCACGAAAGTGGCTTCCTTCCCATTACAGGAACCTTACGCTTTCATAGCATATTTTTAACAAACTCACTTCCGTTATAGCGACATAGCCTCTAAAGTAATAAGCGAGTAAGTTATTAATCAAGGGTTTCTATTATGAAAAAAATATTTGCACTTGCCGTCTTATGTGCCAGCCTCGCTACCGCACCTGCATTTGCCGCTCAGGATGTCGGTATGTCAATGATGCAGATGTCTCAATCCTATCGCGCCGTAATGAAAGACAAAACATTAAAAGATTTGAAAGCTGATCTAGCCAACCTCAAAGCAGCCGTATTAAAAGCACAGGCCGGGGTTCCTGACTTTTTAGCCTCTAAACCTGCTGAGGATCCCATGCGCCAAGCCTATCGGGAAGGCATTAATAAACTGTTAAGCCAAATTAAACTGGCTCAGGAATATGCCAGCGAAGGAAACTTTAGCAAAGCCCAAGAATCGGCCTCTGAATTAGGTCATATCATGCGAAGCTATCATAAAAAACTGGGTGTTTAGTGTAAAAAACCGCCTAAGGCGGTTTTTTTATCACTTAGTACATAGGCGGATGCTACTTCACAAACTCAATAAAATTTCGGACCAAGACATCTTCATGTTCATGATTCCAAAGTAATCCGATATCCCAACTGGCATTAGCGGAGGTTAATTCAAGCAGCTTGATCTCCGGTTGGCAAATAATCCGGGCTCTGGCCGGAATGATCGTATAACCCACGCCGGCGCAAACCAATGCCAACAAGGTGAGAATATCATCGGCTTCCTGCACTACAGCCACGGTCTGATGAACATGGGCGAGATAGCTCTGAACTTGACGATACAAGCCACTGCCGCGTTTAGGATTCAATTGCAAATAATTCAGTTGGCGCAGGGAACGCCACGGATCCTCTGAATCAATAGGCTCTCGTTGATGCACCGCTATCGCCAAATGATCCGAAAACAGCTTCATCGCGTGTAACGGTGGATGAATATCCTGAGTACGGCTGAAACTCAACTGTAAATCACCCGCAACCAAAGCCTCCGCTTGCTGTGAAGACGGCTGATCATTCAACGTAATCGCCACATTCGGATAACAGCGTTTAAACTCCGCAATATACGCGGGCGCATCGGCATAAGCGGAAATACCGAACCCTATATTCAGCTGTCCTGAAGTCCCTTTAGATACGGCGAGTGATAATCGCTGAAACTTATCAAATTGCTTTAAAATCCGAGTGGCATCCGGCAGTAACGCTTTGCCAGCCGGAGTTAATTCTGCGCCATGTCGCCCTCGCGCAAACAGCAAAACACCCACATCTAATTCCAGTCGCTTAATTTTTTTCGTTAACGCAGACTGCGTGATAAACAGATGCTGAGCGGCAATCCCATAATGATGATCCTGCGCCAATTGGTAGAACGCTCTTAAATGATCGATTTCCATTCCTAACATTCATTGATTTTAGAATTTATTTCATTATAAGGAATGAAATCTATCGTTTACAGTCCTCCCACACATCATTCTACATCAGGGAAAATCATGCGAGACATCCGCGTCGCCTCCGTTCAGTTCAATCACCAAGCCGGTAATAAAGCTTATAATCTATCCATCATTCAAAAATTCACAGCGCAAGGAGCCGCTTCAGGCGCGGAAATCATCATCTTTCCGGAGATGTGCATCACCGGGTACTGGCATGTCTCAATCCTGAGCAAAGCAGCGATTGAGCAACTGGCAGAACCCGTTCCCGATGGTATGAGTGCCCAAAGGCTACTCTCATTATCCAAACAGTATCAGGTGAGTATTGGTGCTGGTTTAATTGAACGAGATGAAAACGGCACGTTATTTAACAGTTATCTCTTCGCCATGCCGGACGGTCGTCTGAAAAAGCACCGAAAGCTGCACACCTTCGTCAGCCCCTATATGAGCAGTGGCCATGAGTTTACCGTGTTTGAAACCCCACATAGCTGCAAGGTAGGGATCCTGATTTGCTGGGATAATAACTTAGTCGAAAATGTCCGAATTACTGCGCTCAAAGGAGCGGACATTCTCATCGCGCCCCACCAAACCGGAGGGTGTAATTCCCGTAGTCCCAAAGCAATGGGTTTGATCGAACCCGCGTTATGGCACAACCGCAGAGAAAATCCAGAAGCACTACGCCAAGAAATGCAAGGGGATAAAGGCCGGAACTGGCTACTGCGCTGGCTACCGGCCCGAGCTCACGATAATGGCATGTTCCTCATATTCAGTAATGGGGTTGGCTTGGATATGGACGAAGTCAGAACCGGAAACGCCATGATATTAAGCCCCTATGGAGAAATTTTAGCCGAGACTCAGAGTATTGAAGATGACCTTGTGATCGCTGATTTAAAAGCCAGTGAACTTGATCGATGTACAGGAAGACGGTGGATCAGAGGTCGCCGTCCCGATTTATACGGCCCACTGACCCAAACAACAGGTGATGAATTAGCCCCTCATGCGGCCCGGTTTTCAGAACATAAATGCGAAAAATAATATAACGGAAAGAACAAGAATTAGGCTGGATAATTAGGCCACCCACCGGATAAACCCAGTCATAACAGGATGATTTAGTCTTTATTTTCTAAAGTAATCGGGTAGCAATAACCACTTTGCCGACAAGATGGATCAAGATTCAGAGTGGATATTCTCGGTCACTTTGCTCTTTCTAAATTTCATAAGAACCACATGAATGCTAACTTTATACGGTGGGTGGCCTGTTTATTTCCCTGTTTATTTGTTTGTTATATGGCTTTTATAACTGCACGCCTGGAAATAGTACCCAAATAATTGTGCTAACTACGGCTAAAAAAAATGCACAACCTATAATATTAATAAGCCTCTGAACTGACACACTTTTATTTTTATAATTAGGATAAAAATTCTCAAGAACAAAGCTATTAAGAAAACCGACTATGGACATTTTCCCGATCCATACCAACAGGCTATTGTTATCGGTACGCAACATGAAAATTTGCTTGATCGTTTGACCAGTTTCAAAAGCTTCATATGCCCAAACCAGTCCGAAAAGAATTGGAGGTGCAATGAAAAATAAAATGGGTACTTTGAACTTCATTTTCTCTAAAGCCATTTAACAGTTGGATATTACGCCCGAGCCAAAACTCCCCGCGAACTTTTAGCCCAAACCCCATATAAAGTAATATTTATCAAAATGGATAGTCAAAGACAGCCTTGCCAAAGCTAATCGGCCCAAGGATAGTCAGCTCCCCACCATATAAATCCGGTCATAGCAGGGTTCTTTAACCTCCCTTTTCCAAGTAGTTCAAATAAACGGGTTATCACAACAGCATTACCGACAAAATGAATCAAAATTCAGAGTGAAAATTCTCAGTCACTTTACTCTTTATAAATTTCATAGAAACCGTATAAATACGGGCTCTATACGATAGTTGACCTATTTATTTTTCTGAATTGTATTGTTATGAAACCCGCTTATACCCAACGTAGCCTTCATGATAACACTCCAAGCAGAACCCCTTCTCAACTTGAATGATCCACATATCTAAATCCTCATCAGCAAATTTTGCAGGATGCAGGACTACCACCTCAGCTCTTACCGACATTATAGGCCGTAGTGCATTTCCCCAGGCAATCCATACGATATCGTCAACTTGGAGGTCATTTGAGATAGCTTCGACAATCAAACGATCTCGAACATCATCTTCTACAAAAGGAATCGTCTCAGACCCAGCGCAATTTCCCCAATCTATCCCCGAGAATTGAATAGGGAAATTCTCTGCGATCCACTCCGCAACGTTGTTACCAAATTCAATTTGGTAAGGAATCAACTGTGCATCTAAGAACTTAGTCAAATCCACAATTAAATTGAGGCGATATTGACGTTCGTGCTCTTCACGAAGCTTCAATCTTTTTTGAATGGCCTTTTCTCGATCCATGGGGTTTATAACACCTTGTTAAGTCGCAGTTAGCGCAGTAAAAAAGCCTCTGCATTACACCATAAAAACAAATAGACAAGCCACCCATCCTATAAACCCTGTTATAACAGGATCCTTTAACCTTCCTTTTTCAAAGTCATTCAAATAATCGAGGGCGACAGCAGATTTACCGACAAAATGAATCAAAATTCAGAGTAATGATTTCGGCCATTATGCTTCCCCTAATTTCATAATAGCCGCATGAATACAGGCTTTATACGGTGGGTGGCCTATTTCTACTGGCACAAAACATACCTTCTTCAAAATCTTTTCTATGAATAGAATATACAGAATTTTTGCGGGACTCATAACCAGATGACCGCCCAGTAATTTAAATGCTAATAATTTCCTTAGATACATTATCTACGACGACAGGAGTATCTAAGTATGTGATTTCAGGCTCGGAGCCGTACTTTTCTTTAACAAACTGTTTCCAATCTTCTGTATACACAGCTTCCGCATCTTTTCGCGACTCCCAAAGGTATATTCCACCCACCGCATTACCCTCGTCGAATATGACGTAGCATTTTCGAATTAACCCAGGCAAATCTTTATACTTTGGCGCCGTACTCAAGAAAATCTCTTTTGCTTCTTCTTGGGTAGCAGGCTTAGATAGCTTAAATTTGGTTATGGATGTGATCATTGGCATTCCTTGGTTGTTGCCTAACAGTTGTATATTGCGCACACTCAAAAATTACCTGCGCATTTTATGCTGAAATTTTAAAATATCATATTTATCAATAGATTATTGCTATTTCCCAAATATATATAGGTTGCAAAATGCGCGCGCGCAAGAAAGAATAGACAGTCCGCCCACCTTACACCCCCTGTTATAACAGGATCCTTAAGCCTTCCTTTTTCAAGTCAATTCAGATAATCAGGAGCGACAGCAGCTTTACCGGAAAAATGAATCAAAATTCAGAGTGAAAGTTTCGGCCATTTTGCTGTATCTAATTTTATAAAAGCGCATGAATACTGGCTCTATACGGTGGGTGGCCTACTATTTTCTAAGCTCAGTAGTGAGCACTGGAACGTCATTTTGCCCTGCAAAATGCGGTGACATTTCGAGGTCTATTGCAGCCCATTGTTATGCATTTTTCATGAAGTGACGTTCTATATCGAGACCAACTACTGAGCCTCTTTGATCAAACATGTCTATAAATTTTTTAATTTCTTGCTTACCGTTAGAACCGAATATTAGGCGATTTAATGTAGCTCTGATACCGAACTGATTTTTTAATGTATTCATAGGATTAGTCTGTGTAACCATTTTAAAAATTCCCATACCAGCTTCCATAGTTACAGGCTTATGAGCGGAACCTAATCCAATTTTTGCATTAACATATTCCGACACTGAATCTAATTGCTTACGATAATTAGCAATTTCCGTGATGTTATCTTCAGACAGTACATTCTGAAACAACTTTAGCCATTCTCTTAATTTCGAAAAATATTGTCTCATTTCTAAAGCTATATCAATTAACTGACTAGGAGAACTAGATTCTTGAATAATCCTAATAGGGATTGCGGGCATATTTACAAAAAGAGAATATAAGGCATCTGTTCCGTATATTTTTTTAGATACCCTCATCTGCGCATCATTTAAAAATGAGGTTAATTGATGTAATGCATCCCCCGCAGGTAACATGAAGCCTGAGTTGATGAAAAATCTTTTTCTAAGGGGATGTGGTGTATAACTTTTTTCATAAACGAAACTACGCGCGCACATTCCAGCACCGCCCCACATTGTTGATGAGAGAAGTGGATTCTGAACTGTATTTGTTTCTTTCCAACTTAATACATTTTCTTCGTGGGCTAGTTTCAGAGAATCGGTTGAACTCATATACTCAATGATTCGATCACGCGGTTCTACCAATTTATCTGGATTTTCTAAAAATGGATAGCTCCTTACAACACCAAGAGTCTTAGCTGCCAATATAGGGCTATTGACCTGTCCCCACACATTCTCAAACTTTTCTTCAACTAAAATTTCATCTCTTAAAACAAGATCAGTTAAAAAATCGAAAAGCGCTTCCGTTTGAATGGCTGGATAACTAACTTCTTTGTAGTGATGCTCTCCATCTTGGACAATAATTTCATCGGCATATTCATTTTCCAAGCCATGAACAAACATCTTGGATATATCTTGAAGAGACCAATTATCAGAAATAATACCTTGTGCCATTAAACCTCCGTGATTGGCAAATTAGAAATATGCCTGACAGTTGTATATTGCGCATGCTCAAAAACCACCTGCGTATTTTTATCCCAAAATCTAACAACATCATATTTATCAATAAAGTATAGCCGTTTTACCCAATATACCTAGGTTGCAAAACGTGCGCGCGCAATATCTCCCCTAAACTTGCGTAATAACTCCTTCGTGCTATTTACAACTATTTGATTTATATTATTTTTTAATAACTGAACCAGATAAAAAGTGCGCAACATGAGCGGCAAAGCACGCATCGTTATTAAATCGAATGAATAATACTGTATATCCATCATCTACTTAGTGTTCCTGACAATAGACCAGCCACCCACCTTATAAACCCTGTTATAACAGGATCCTTTAATCTTCCTTTTTCAGGATAATTCAAATAATCGAGGGCGCCACAGCTTTACCAACAAAATGAATGAAATTACAAAATGAAAGTTTCGGCCATTTTGCTTCTTCTAATTTCATAAGAGTCGCATGAATACTGGCTTTATACGGTTGGGTGACCTATTATTTTTTTCGTTAGGCCTTCATGTACAGGATTAGAATTATCCCCCCACAAAAAAATATACAGTATAAAGACAAAAATGCTAGAGCGATAGATACGTGAAAATTGCCACTGGTACTTTCCCCAGTACTTTTATTATCTAATTCAGAAAAGCTAGACTTTATTCTAGTCGAAGAATGCCCGTGTGCCCAAACGGAAATTGCACCTGAAACACATGTTTTAAATGCATCTGAATTTTCAATTTCAATAATACGCTCATTCCAATGCCGTTGCCATTTACCTAAGCTTATTATTTGTGCTTTCCACTTCAATGAGATGAACAAGCCGAATACACTTAGCAACATTATCAAACAGACCCCTCCTATGAAAAAGTCGTGTTTTTTTGGTTCCATATCCATGATATAGCTCGTTAGCGCTACCAATCCAAAAACTACAGTAAGGTTAAACTTTACTGCATCGGTAAACCGCTTTTCTCTTAACTCTGTCTCAAACTTAGATGTTTCCAGAGTCGTTTTATAAAGATCAAATATATCAGCCATTATATACTCCAAACTGAGACTATAATTTGTCTTAAAAATGTTGAATAGGCAACTGGTAAGGCGTAGCATTTATGGGCGCTCCGCTTTTGGCAAGTAAAAACAATCGTGATTTTCAGATCTTGCAGCCATCTAGAGGGCGTTCAGAATTCTGTGTCAACTAATTTTGGTTAGATATCTAAGACCTCATCCAATCGCCCATCGAAGTGAATCGCCAGTTGAGACAATGCCATTTCCAATTTTGGATCGGCATTGTCCATTTTTTAGAAGTGTTCAATATCCCAGCATACAGCAGTTTTAGAAAAATAGGCAGGCCACCCACCTGATAAACCCTGTTATAACAGGATCTTTTAATCTTCCTTTTTCAAGTCAATTCAGATAATCAGGAGCGACAGTAGCTTTACCGGCAAAATGAATCAAAATTCAGAGTGAAAGTTTCGGCCATTTTGCTGTATCTAATTTCATAAAGGCGTATGAATACTGGCTCTATACGGTGGATTGGCTATTATTTTTGTTTCTGATTTACGTGCCAAAGTGACACGCTCATTGCTTTTTTCTCCATTTGATACCATAATATCGATGTGACATTTTGGCACAAAAGGAGACTATTTATGGCAACTACGTTACCTCGCATCACTGCTCGAGTCGACGTTGAGACACAAGAGTTACTGACTAAAGCAGCTGCCATTGCTGGTATGTCTAGTATTAATTCATTCGTTCTCAGCGCCGCTATTGAAAAAGCAATGCAAGTTATCGAACGAGAAGAAACACTTAAACTCAGCCAAGCTGACGCTATGTTATTAATGGATGCTCTTGATCGCCCAGCTACATCAAATGCGAAACTACAAACCGCAGCTCAACGTTATCAAGGCAAAAATCAACAATGAATACGGTACTCCTTGATAAATCTAAACATGACAGAAACCGATTCGACTGTGGTATCAGTGCTCTAAATAACTATCTTAAAGTTATGGCGAGTCAGCAAGCAAAGAAAGATAACACCAGAACTTTTATTCTGGAAGATGATAGCGATGAATTCAGAATTATTGGATTTTATACTTTAACCATGACACCAATTGATCTGAATGCTTTACCAGAAAAGCTACAGAAAAAACACCACTCATCAACGTCTGGCGGACTCATTGCTCGTTTAGCTGTTGATGAGAATTTTAAAGGAAAAGGCTTTGGCGAATGGCTATTAATCGATGCTCTACGCAAACTACTTATAGCTAGTGATACTGTTGCTTTTCCTGTTGTTATCGTTGATGCAAAAGACGGCGCAAAACACTTTTATGAACAATATGGGTTTACCGCATTTAAAGATGCAGAAAACCGCCTATTTATCACTATTGCTGATATTCGAGCCAGCCTGAGCTCAACACACTTTTAGCAAACTGTCGAATGATATGGCCCCCTCTTACCAAGCCACCGCGAGCCATACTTAACCATGTCACGTTGATCATTTGGAGGTCAGCTATGTCCAAACAATAGACAGACCACCCACCTTATAAACTCTGTTATAACAGGATCCTTTAGCCTTCCTTTTTCAAAGTCATTCAAATAATCGGGGGCTACAGCAGTTTTACCGGCAAAATGAATCAAAATTCAGAGTGAAGGTTTCGGCTATTTTGCTTCCTCTCATTTCATAAGAGCCGCATGAATACTGGCTTTATCAGGTGGGTGGCCTATTTATTTGATCTAACCCCGTATTTGAGGCTATTTATCAGCGATTGCTTGAAGCAGGGAAACCAAAGAAAGTGGCGATAATTGCCTGCGTCAGAAAGATGGTTGTTATCCTTAATTCAATGCTCAGGGATGGTACTATGTGGGACGAAAGAATGGCGAAAAATTAACTATTGACGCCATACTCGTTTGTTATATGAGTTTACTTCAGCATCTTAAGAACCGCTTTTTGTGCTGCTGGGGCACATTCATCGATTTTTGATTTATCGACCCACTTTATACACTCGATTTCTGAGTTAGGAGTTATCACTCCACTAAAATCGGCTGAATAGCAATGCATCGTTAGTTCGGTGTCCTCCAGACCATAAGCCTCATCTACAATTGTAAACTCATGTGTAATCGTATCGGCAACTAAATCAATATTTAACTCTTCTTTGATTTCTCGCAAAAGACCTAGTTGGTGCGTTTCACTGGCTTCCAACTTCCCACCCGGAATAAAGTACTTATTTTTACCTTTTGTTTTTACGCATAAAACTTTGCCGTCTTTTTTGAAAACCCAAGCTACACTTTCTAATTTTTTCATTTATCCAACCATGTATATTTTGACTGTATTCATATAACGCCGCCAACACGCGCTTGGCCTTATTAAATTTTTATAGCGCCATATGCAATATAGGATATGGCTTACCCTGACCATCGACTGGTGACCGACCTACCATTTTAAATCCAATATGCTGATAAAAACCTACCGCCTGTTCATTCTGCTCGTTTACATCGACCTTTGATGCCCCCTGCTCCTTGATAGCATGGGCCGCTAACATGGCACCAATGCCTTTTCCGCGTGCATCAGGTGAGATGAACAACATCTCAATATTATCGTCATGCACTCCACAGAATCCCTGAATTTCACCGTTACCGTTTTTAGCGCACCTTAAATCAACTGCATCAAAATACTGCTCCAGAATTAACGGCTTTAACTCCTGTAGATCATCTTCAGCCAGAAAATCGTGCGTAGCCCTTACCGACGCTTCCCAGACTTCTATCAGCTCAAGATGATCTGCTTTTTCTACGATCTCAATATTCATCACTAAACCAGATTGAAAATCTAACGAATGATATGGACTCCCTCTTCCCAAACCACCGCGTGCCATACTTAACCATGACGCGTTGATCATTTGGAGGTTGCTATGTCCACTATTCAAACTATCGGCATTGACCTTGCCAAGAAGGTTTTTAGTATTCATGTATAGAGGTCAACTAAAACCGGACACACGGTTAGGCCGATTCTCGGCGATTGCAGGCGGAACTCCATCATTATGTT
>NZ_JBFNXK010000023.1:0-51819 GCF_046054165.1 Celerinatantimonas marina
CCCCACCCTAACCCTCCCCTTCATAAGGGGAGGGAACTCTCAGACTTCCCGTTCCAAGGTATCATTTCATTTTCTCCCCCTTCTCAAAGGGAAGGTCAGGTGGGGGTGTTCAAAGAACCTGTACCTCACCTCTCTCCAAATATCACCACTAGAAAAAGCAAAAACATTCATTCCTCCCCTTTTTAAGGGGGAGGTCAGGTGGGGGTGTTCAAAGGGCCGGATCTCATTTCACTTCAAATAACACAACTGGATATTCCTTAGTCTGACTAGCTTGTGATAGGCTTTATTCACTTTCTTTTCAATGATGAACCGGAATATCAAACCTATGGAGATCACTCTGCGACCGGCACTCGAATCTGATATTGAATTTCTGATGGATCTGCGCCGAACTACATTACACCGTTATATCGACGAGATCGGCATGCCGAACTCCCAGGAAGCGTATCGAGAACGGGTTTTATATAAATTCGACTGCGCTCAGATCGTCGAAGTGAACGGTTCACCGGCCGGTTTATTTAAGGTGGAATATCATGCGGATCAACATCAGTGGTACGTCATTCAGATCCAAATTGCAGCCGATTACCAAAACCTGAAAATCGGCAGCCAGCTTATCCACTCTCTACAGGAAAAAGCGCGTCTTGACGGCGCAAGTGTCGGGCTGGGGGTCATCAAAACCAATCCTGCACAGCGTCTGTATGCCCGGCTTGGATTCAAACAGGTGGGAGAAAGTAAATTTGAGTATGAATTAGAGTTTCACCCTGAATCATAACATCGATGGTCCTTTTACTCCCCAAACACAAAGAACTCAGGCATGATACACAGCTAATTTAAAGATGAGGAACCAACCATTGATCACCTGTTATGTTCGTTATGTCATCGATCCTAAAAAACTCGATGTTTTTGAAACCTATGCCAATATGTGGATCCCTCTAGTTCAGAAATTCGGTGGCCAGCATCATGGCTATTTTTTACCAGCCGAAGGGGCGAATAATATTGCGTTGGCCCTATTTTCATTCGAAAGCTTATCTGCCTATGACAACTACCGCACCTTATCACTGCATGATGAAGAGTGCCTTAAAGCATTTGAGTTTGCTGAACAAGCCGACTGTATTATCAGTTATGAACGCAGCTTCTTCAGACCGCTGTTAGGGCCTGAAGCTCACTAATCCAGCGACAACTGGCATTAAATTTCGGTAAGCTGGTGGATCATCGCGGGCATCTGCTGGCGCATTTCATCAACGAATAACCGTAATTTGGCCGGATAAAAACGCGCATAAGGATACAAAATATACACTGGCAGCGGTTTGAGCTGCCATTCGTGACAAACCTGCTGCAAAAGTCCGGCATGAATATCTGGCTTCAACAGCCACTGAGATCCCACGCAAAAGCCAATGCCTTCAATCGCGGCACTGCGCAGCGCATACAAGCTGTCGGTATAAAAACGTGGGGTCAGATCCAGCGTAAATTCGGCCTGACTCCGGCAATGTTTTAGTTGGAGTTGTCGCCGGTAAAAAGTTTGCAACGCCAGCCATGGCTGATTTTCCAGTTGCCGCGGATGATTTAACGGACCTGCCGCCGCGACCACCGACGGAGCAGCCGCAAGCAAGCGTGGCACTTCGGCTATTTTGATGGCTACCATATTGGCATCCGTCACCTCCCCGACCTGGATCGCACAATCAATATTTTCAGCGATAAAATCATGGATCGAGCGATCATCATGCAACAGCCACTCCACACTCAACCGCGGATACCGCCGCATAAAATCAGCCAATGGCCCTACCAACGCCTCTTGTCCAAATGCATGCGGCGCAATCACCCGTAAAGTGCCCTCCGGATCCCGCAGGGTACCGGTCAACTCACTGTCAAAACGATCCCAGTGTTCCAACAGCTCCCGAGCACCTTGATAATATCGCTCGCCGACTTCGGTCAGCCGAAATTGATGCGTTGAACGGTTTATCAATCGGATCCCTAATTGCTGTTCCAATGTTTTTAACCGTCGGCTCACAGTCGGTTGCGTGGTATTAAGCTGCCGAGCAGCAGCCGATAGCGACCCGGCTTCGACGATACGTACAAAGGTTCGCATCAGCTCAACCCGGTCCGGAACAGTCGTCAATACCATCACATCCCCTCATTATGTGTAAAATATCCAATCCATATAATGCCATATATACGCCTTATGTATATCTGTAGTTCAAATCAGCCATCTATACCGATGGTTATGCATAATGGACAATAGAGACATCGAATACAGAGGACAACCCCATGAAACAAACTCATAACAACGCATCCCCGACGAGTCTGTCGATGCCACTCATTTTAACGTTGGCCATAGCCTGTGGCTTATCCGTCGCGTCACTTTATTATAGCCATCCATTGCTCCCATTATTGGCCGCTTCATTTTCAGTCGACGACAGCCAGATTGGTGCCCTGCCGACACTGACTCAGGCCGGATATGCACTGGGGCTGTTATTGCTGGTGCCACTGGGAGATAAATTTGAACGACGCAAAGTCATTCTGATCAAAGGTATCGCGCTGGCGCTGGCGCTGGCATTAACGGCCAGCTGCCACGGTCTGCCGCTCCTTCTCGGCTCCAGCCTCGTAGTCGGCATCACCGCGTCAATGGCTCAAGATATTATTCCTGCGGCCGCACTGCTGGCTGATCCCAAAGCGCGAGGACGCGTCATTGGGTTGGTGATGACCGGGCTGCTCACCGGGATCCTGCTTTCACGAGTCTTTAGTGGTCTGCTCGGCGATCTGCTCGGCTGGCGCAGCGTGTACTGGATTGCCGCCGCAGCAATGTTATTACTGAGCCTGCTCCTGTGGTTTGCGTTACCATCCATTGCGCCACAGAGCCAACTGTCGGCCAAAGAAGTTTATCGCTCTATGTGGCAATTGCTAAAAAGTCAGCCTCAGATCCAAAAAGCCGCATTGGCACAAGGACTGTTAAATGCTGCATTTAGTGCTTTCTGGACCACGTTGGCGCTGATGCTCAGCCAACAATTCCAACTAGGGAGTAGTGTGGCCGGTCTATTTGGTCTAGCCGGTGCCGCCGGAGCCTTAGCCGCACCAATGGTTGGAAAACTGGCCGATAAATACGGCCCACAAAGATTAGCTCGAATAGGTGCCTTACTCGTCAGCCTCAGCTTTTTAGGCATGATGATCCCGGCTTCATTGCTCTCAGTCTCACTGTATCTGACCCTGCTGGCGATTTTAACTGTAGGCTTTGATTTAGGAGTACAAATGGCGATGGTATCTCATCAAACCATCATCTATAACACGGCTCCTCAAGCGATGGCTCGTGGTAATGCGCTGCTGTTAGTCGGTGTATTTATCGGTATGACACTGGGCAGTTACGCCGCCAGCTTGTTATTTGCTAGCCATGGTTGGCAAGGTGTGATGGGATTTGCACTAATCGTTTCCGCTATCGCCTTGCTCCTGCGGCTATTACCTAGCAAAACCCCCGTGATGGTGCAGGAACCTTAATCTCATCCCTTGTTCCCAGAGATAACAACCGGGCTACGACTCTACTTCCAAGCAGGAAAACGAATGTAGCCCGATTGTCCCGCAGCCCATAATCAGGCATCCCTCTACGAATAACGAAGCGTGAGTCCAACCCCAACCTCCCGCACATCAACATACTCAGAAAGTGCAAACCGAGATTTCAGATCAGTACAATGACAAGGATGAATGCAGGGCACATGCAGCTGTTCAAAATAACTCAACGTCTGCTGTAATTGGCCCGGCTCAGGATCCAACAGATGAAAGCCACCGATCACATCCACGATCCGCGTATCCTCACAGACCTGCTTCGCATACTCAATGATGTTACAGATCCCGGCATGTGAACAGCCAGTAATCACAACCAGCCCCTGAGCTGATTTATAAGCCAGCGCTGAATCATCTCGGACAAAATCCGCCACCATTTCACCGGTTTCTGCGTGCCCGCACATGCCAACCGGAACTTGATTTTCAAACGTATTAAGCTTGGGAATTTCGCCTAAGAAGACCAGTCGCTCGGTAAGCCATTGCGGTTCCCGGCTCAACGCCAGTTTAAAATGTCGACTCAGCCGAGCAGCGCTCAGCACCGAGCCAATTTCATCTTCCGCATCCGCTTTATAAGCAAAAGCTTCCGGATGAGCCATCAGGGTAGGTCTGGTCAACGATCTCCCTTCTGCAGCAGCTTCGGAATAAAACCGAAGCAACGGGATCAAGCCACCGGTATGATCATTATGTCCGTGCGATAACACAACGTGATCAATATCTATGAGCGGTTCACCCATTTTGTGGGCATTTTGCATAAACACATCAGAATACCCAACATCAAATAAAATATGCCGCTCACCGTCATGGATCAGGTAACAAACCCCTGGCTCGCCGACATAATAACGATCGATGATGGTGTTGTTATCCACCAATACTTTTAGTTCCATCTTTACTCTACTGTCATTCTTTTATCCGTTTCATGAATCCATACTATACAGGTATCTGACCCAGTACGATGGCTCCAAAGCGATGGAAAGATAAACAGCCATTGACTAAACACAAAGACACCTGAAATAACCCTTTTTATTTCTCTTTAAAAAAAATATAGATAAAACAAATTATTAGCAACGCAATCAAAAAAAAAGGGTAACAAGGTTGATTGCCATTAACCCATTGTCATCCCATCCATTTGTGCTATTTTTATCTAGTTCACTGCCGCATAGGCAGCTTAGAAAACTGGCATTGCCATTCAATACCATGAAAGCTAGTTCACTGCCGCATAGGCAGCTTAGGTGACGAAAGTTCGAAACACAGTTTCGCAACTTGAGGAAGTGAGGTCATGGATGACCGATGTGAGCCGCTCCAAGGATGGATTTTTGCAACCTTCTTCAGCAAGGCACCGTCGTTTATGGCGGTACCGTTTTATACAGCGATTGGGGGTGAAAAATTCAATGCGATCTGTTTCGGAGTGTTCATCCGCGATAGGTTACGGTTTTCCCAGCCGGAAGAGCAACACCTTGCCCATTGTGATTCACCCAAACCGTACGCGGTGAGTGATTGGTAAAAACGTGTCCATCATGGCTAACTTCAACAGATTCAAGCGCCTTCAGATAGAGCGCAATATCCCCCATGCTGGCATACCAAACATCGGGATGACCGGAAAGTTGCTGACAAATGCGCTCCATGAAGGCCCAATTATATTCTGAATTGGGATCGTCAAATTCCCAACTGTGCCCCCAAATGAGAAACAAAGATAGTTTGGCCCCCTCTTCAGCTAAGAACCGCTGAGTGATCGCATATGATTGATTATGGTGCTCACTTGGACGCCAGCGCAATAGATCACCGGGAAGTCTGAAATCATGAGTTTCAGGGACAACGCGGCCATACATAAGCCCCCACTCTTCCATCCGTTTCAGCATCGGGATGTTGTAGCTGCCAAACGGATAGGACATTCCAAGCATCGGATGATGAAGCAATTTTTCTAATCGTTGCTGCTCATCGTATATTTCTGAACGAATATGGGCTTCAGTCGCGTGATACAAAAATGGATGCGTTGATGAATGCATCGAGATTTCATGCCCTTGGTACACCGGCTCGAGCAAATCCTCCGGAACTTTGCTGGGATCACCGGTCAACCCAGAATTAATGTGAAAGGTCCCTTTGATCCCATATTTAGTGAACAAACGGGTGAGCCGGATATCCTGAATCACACCGTCGTCATAACTCATTACCAGCGCTTTTTTCAGTCCGTTTGGGAAAGTAAAAAAATCATAATGATCTGGTTTTATCGTCCAGAGATCGCCATCCACATACCAAGCTTGTGGTTTATCCAGATAATAATCTTCTGTTTGAGCACCCTGCCCATCGGTCAAAACAAAGCAGACATGGTTGCGGCCTTTCATCGCGTGCGTATACCAACCATCTTTTCCTGGTTTCAGTCTGACACCGGGCCATTGAGTCTGAAATTTTTCAGGATTTTGTTCATCCCATAAATGAATATAAACAGTTTGCCAGCTTTCCGGTTTCTTCAGATGAATTAGCATAGGAAAATACCATCGCTCTATTTAGGAATAGAACCACTCCATCAAGACAAAGAGCGGTTACTCTCCATGAAATATTAAAAATATAGATGACCCCATCCAAACTTTCCATGCCGTTATTGCTTCACAATATTAAATTCCGGAGCATCCTGATCCACAATCCAGCCATGGGATCCAGAGTGACCATGACTGCAAATGCGATCATAAGTGCCCACATCCTGAGTAAAAAGCAGCATTGCCGGAGGACGGTGTGTGTATTTTAAAATGGCATACAAACCGCGTTCCTCACGAGGAACCGGCTCCGTAATCGTATGTGACGGAATCGTATAGTTGAAAGGGTTATTATAATCGGTCCCAATACTCGCCATATGGCGCGTAAAATCATTGACAAACGTCGCACAATCACAGTGATCTTGGTTGCAAGTTCTAAAGCGATGATTCATCCAGCGCCGATGTAATTCTTCCCCGCCTTGCTGGCAATAATCATAATTCAAAACCCAAAAAGCATATAACGTCGGTTTTCGGGAAATATGGTCCAGCCGGTTATAATCTGATGCCTGCCCGCCTTTCAACGCTAATCCGGGCGTCGCATGATAGATATAGGTATGACACTCTTCTGAATCAAATTTAGGAAAACGATGCACCCCAATGTGCGAATGCCCCATTCCATATCCGTAGGAAATCTGAGTCAAAACTAATAGTGGTAAATCTCGACCCACTGCATATAAGGAATCCCGCAGCGAACACCAATCCTGCCGGGCAACACATATATCAGGCATACGTTGGTTCCAGTTTATAAAACAACGAGCCAAACGTTGTTTCGTATTCAGATTTAATCTGGGGAAAAGTTGTGGCGGGAAATAGCCTTTAAGTAACTGTTGTGAGATCTGGACATCCGGTATCCGAGACCAATCAACCATATCTTTCGATATGACTGTCATTTGATTCACTGTTAAATGATCCATCGAGCTTAAATGCAATGATATATAATATTAAACCTTAGGATTTCAATTGATTATTTTCAAGCTGCGCTATAAATAATTTTAATTATAACCTATTTTAAATAAATTTAGGTTTGTCACTAATACTAAATAACTATATTTACCCTCATTATTTAATCCATCATTCTTTATTTTTATAACACGATTGAAGCCACATTAGATGGATTATAAATAAAATGATTCATGGCTAAAAATAAAAGATTTGGACACTATAAAGCGAACAGCGGTCCACCGCCGATCTCGCTTTTGATCAAGAAAGAGAAATTACGCTAATGCTAATGTCGGCCCAAGTAAACTCTCAGCAGTCATTCCCCGCCCGACCCAAAGTGCGTTAGGGGCGTTCCCAATGACCAGACTCATCTTGGGCCAGCAACGCATCAGCAATGGGGCATCAATCTGAAGCCTTGCCTATCTTCCCCAAATGCGTATTGCTAAAACCGCTTCCATACTTGAGACCATAGCCTAATGCCCGATCAAAACCGATATGCGCCATCCATATGAGTCCGGCCATCAAACATACTTTGGAGTTAAATAGTTCCCCCAGCCCCAAACCACATAAAGCGCCAATCAGCGAGTGCGCACCGTTATACAACACAGCGCCTATTTTGGGCCCAGCCAGATACCCCAAAAAAGATAAATCAGGGGCCAGAAAAAAGAGTGTAAACACACTCCAGCTATATCCCCCGGTATGATAGAAATATAAAGCCAGTAACACGATCAACAGGCTTTCAACCCGCAACGTCCATTTCACATGACCCACCACATATCCCATATAGAATCTCCATATTCCTTACAGCAATGGTTCATCGGCTAAAAAGGCTGCTGTTTTATTCAGATTACCGGCTTTTCAAAGAGAATACGAATCAAGATGAATGATTGCTGTTTTGCAGGTTTGCAACCATTTCCCGGTAGGATTTGTTTTCAAGGTGCGAAGCATCCAGCCCAAAGCGAGCCGACAGAGCCTCCAATTCTTGCCGATAAACGGGCAGTTTGGCTTCATCATCAGTCATAATGGCAAACTCGGCAAAAAAACCAATCCCTTGCAGATGATCCAGCGTGATATGGTAATCATCCATAAAGTAAATACTGCGCGTTTTATCGATCCGCAACACCGGCTGATATCCCATAGTCACGAGCATACTCCGGGCTGATTCGGCATTGGTAATTCGGGTCGCTTCACAGCGATCGGGTTCTGGGCCTTTCACAATCCATAATTTAATGCCGGACGGTTCCATCTCCCGGATACACACACTTTTGTGCTGGCGCTGTAGCCGCCGTTCAGATGTATCAAAATAGCAGTCAAACTCAGTATTATTTTCCAACATGACCTGATGAGGAAGTTGGCGCAGCTGTGCTAAAAACGCAGCTTCAGATGGCAATCGATACTTGAGCTCTACTTCATATTTACCTTTAAAATGTTCAATACTCATGACAACTCTAACTTTTCAATAAAACGTGGGATCCGGATGACTCATCCCCATACTTTATTTGCTTTTCTGAGGCAATAGACAAGCTATGTTTGCACTTTATCTGGAAGGCCATGTCGGTTAGTTTGAGCACCGCTGCGGCTTGTGGTTGTGTCTGTTGCAGTCGATAGACATAGTACTCTTTTGCTTTATCTTGATTGATTTGTTGTTTTGTCTGCGCGATAACGGACTCACACAGACAAGGCACAGACTATAAATGAATACACGACTTAATTTCATTTTTTCACAATGAACCATGGGGTCAATAAAAGGATAGGTTCCCTATTTCAAGTGGGTTGATCGACTTTTAAATCAACTGGTTATTCACTCATATCGATACTACCATCCCAAGGAACGCCGAACTTGCCGTTAGGGGGTGTTGTAAACCCTCCATAAAGAGCCCGATCCATCGCTTCTTGATGGTCTTCAGCCTGTTTTTGTATTGAATAAGGGTCTTGCGTTTTAAGTCCTCTAAACAAGTCCACTTCTGAGGCAGGGGTATCCATATCAGCTTTCCATTTTTGGAACAATTTTTTAAACATATTATTTCCCTTTTATGATTCATTTTTCGGCATATCAGATTTTGTGCTACTGCCTTCCGGACTCATGGGCATAGTTTAATGAATATTTGTACTCCCTTTCAGTCTACTCCCATTTTGGGTATCATCAACAATCGGCGTTATCTTCGCTAACTGATGTTTAACATCTCGATGGATCATGGAGTGAACATCCGCATTTGATTAAGCAGCCTACTTAAACCAACCAGACCGATAAAAATGAGTCTCGCAGCCAACGATAAGAGAACTTGCCCCTTAACATCGCGCAGCCCTCAATCGCACAGCGTTAAATCGAAGCTCAGCTTGTGAAGTTAACGCTGTGATTTTGAGGCCGATGGACCTTTAAGGGTATTGATGAGAAAGCGTTCAACCATAGCACTCGAGCATGGCGCATCAAAACCCAAGGCCATACTCAGCGTTGATATCTAGTGACTTCGTTAGTGTGTATCTCGACCTTGCAATTCACTAAAATCAGTCATCACCCATTTTTGATAACCGGGGCGCTGCTGTAATTGGACATACCAATTAGCCACGTTCAATGGAAGCTCAATCGTTAATCCCTGAGAAATCAGGCGATAAATAATAATCCCGCAACACAGATCGGCTAATGTGATCACGGAACCGGCGATATAATCGGAGTCTGTCAGCGCTTCTTCCAAAGCATTTAAACAGTGGCGACATTGGTCGAGTTCCCGCTGGACTCGTGTTACCTCTCGTTGGGACGGTGGAACCCGATAATAATTCTGAAAAATCCCGATAAAAGCTGACTGAAACTCCAAATGTGCCCAATCCATCCACCGTTCATAAATCGACCGCTCATACGCATCTTGCGAGTACCAATGACTCTTCGCCGCATAGGTTGCCGCTAAATAGCGCAAAATAGTGTGTGATTCCCAAACGGCATGCCCGGCATCCACTAAAACCGGTACTTTTCCCATCGGATTTAACTGATGAAACTCTGCCGTATCCAGCCCCTTAAACTTACCCCCTAACTCAATATGCTCATAATCCAAACCCAGCTCTTCGATAAACCATAAAATTTTCTGCACGTTAAGTGATGTTGCTCGGCCGTATAACTTCATAACGCCTCTCCAATCCAATGCCTTTTAAGATCCCTGTATCTTATATGATTTACCTTCATATCAGCAGTAGAGAGCCTAAAAAAACACCAGTTCTTCCGATATCCGGCGATATGTGCAGCCGACCTCACACCCAGAAGCATTCTGAAAATCCAATCGATAGCTGAAAGTGGCCAAATAAAGCAGCCTCTGGGCTGCTATAGGCTAAAAGAAGGGAAATAACTCACAAAAATTGATTAATGCACAAACACCCAACCTTCATCGCGTTTGGCAAACACCGATGTAGTCGTTTCAGTTTTCGTTTGGGTTTTCTGTTGCAGCAGTTCACTCGTGATCGTACTGGTCACATCATAAGTACACTTATAATTATCCCCAGATTTATCACAATCCACATGATCAACCGAATCGATCTTCACAGATAATCCCATCATCCCCACGAGACTCGAGGATGTTTGTTGATTAATCACCCGGTTCAGCGCAGCTTCAATATCATCACCCGAAGGGCCTCCGCCACATGCTGACAATGTTAATGTCAGAGCCATCACAGATGATAATGCGATGATTTTTTTCATTTTAAAGTTCCTTACATCCTTGGGTAAACGATCCTATACGGCTATATACTCCCCCCGGTGCTGAGGGTATCCTCGATCATTGAGGTTAACGCCAAAAACATGAATCCGAGCAGGCCCCATCATAGCCTTTCACCTGCCATGATAGACTAGCTTACAACATCGCTGTTCTATAATGTACACAATCCATTCTCGATATCCTAAATCATACGATCATTAAAAATAAATGTTGATTCGATAACTCATTGAAAATATGAGCTATATAACATCTTCCTACTATTTTAACACCACATTGTCTCACCATCGGCTACACGACATGTTTATATTTTCTGCATTCAAAAAATGCATCTAGCCATTGGCGACAAAGCTCTTTTATGCGTCTCTGCTCCAGCAATTCACTGAATATTCATTACCGACCGACACTGCGAACCTAAAAAAACCAAATGGAGAGCACTGGCAATCTCGCGTTGCATCCTTGCCAGCCCCCCAAATTATCATCTCGTTCCAGTTTCTCATTCAGTTCGATATTGCCACATCTACCATCGCCATCATCGGCCTTAAATCCTCGCACGGGTTCACTAAATACACCGATTAGTTCCGCCACGGTACCGGGTTTTTCCCCCATTTCGGCGTTAGGCTACATCCTCTGTTTTCTCTACACATAGCGAATGAAGGCCATGATGAATTACACACAAAATACCCATCCTGAAACATCCACCATTAAAGAGAATGAATGGGCGCTGTCCAACCGTTTGAATTTTTCTCCTTTTACTTCATGTATCGGGCTGGTGGGATACGATAAAAATCGCAATGGCGGGCTTTGGGGGATCCATTTGGTACAGGCTGTTGATGATTTTTTCAATGATGAAGATGCCAAAAAAGTAAGCCAGCTGGCAGTTGCCCACTGCGAAAAAAAACAACTCAAACTGTTCGGCTGCGCCAGCAGCTGGGAATTAAACACAGCCTACAGTGAACTGAAACGATTATTAGCTAATCAGGGATTTCGGGTTGATGTAATCACCCAACCTAAAGATGATGGCTCCTACACCACCACTTACAATACGGTGACTGGCAGTATTGATATCGTCAAAAGCTAAGCTACGTACTCAGACAAAACTCAGACAGCCGTCGTCCGGTGGCTGTCCGAGTTTTCAGCTACTGATACAGATGTCGGTATTGCGGCATATAGTCCAAATTTTCCCGAATCGTTTCGTCTAAAGCACTCTTTAGTATGCTGCCGGTATTGACAATCGGATTGAGGATCAAGGCCCGATGTGCCAGCTCTTTATTGCCGGTTACAGCCGCTTCAACCGTGAGAGATTCAAACTGTTTCATCAGCTGGATCAACCGCAGTGTATCTTCTTCAAACGGCTCCACATTCAACGGTAATGGTCCGGATTTAGTTATCACACAACTAACCTCAACCGTGCAATGATCTGGTAGCCCGCTGATGGTGCCGTTATTACGGGTATTCACATGCATGATGGTGCGTTTGTCATTATAAATGGAGGTCATCAGTTCGCAGGCAGCTTCCGAGTAATACTGCCCGCCTCGTTGTTCCAGCTCTTTGGGTTTTTCATGTTGCTGCGGCCGCCGATAGATATCAAACAGCCGTTTTTCAATGGCTTTCACCACTTCACCCCGGGTCCCTTCACGATTAGCTTCTGCGACTTCCTGATCCATCATATCCTGCGAAATATAATAGTAGCGAAGGTATGGACACGGGATCATGCCAAGGCTGCGGATCAAATCAGCTGGCCAGCGAAACGGGGGAATATTCGATGGCACCAGCGGATCATTTCCCGCCACCACCTGCTCTAGAACTTCCGGCAATTTATCGACGCCGCCATCTAAAATTTTCCGAACCCAAATCAAATGGTTTAACCCGGCAACCTGCACGATCAACTTCGTTTCATCGGCATTCAGCAATTTAGCAATCCCTTTTTGTAAAATCACCGGCACGTTACACAGCCCAATGGCTTTCACATGGGAGTAACGCAAAATGGCTTCCGTAACCATCCCGGACGGATTGGTAAAGTTCAGCAACCAGGCATCTGGACAGTAACGCTCAATCTCTTTACAAATTTCTAATGCGATCGGAATCGTTCGATTGGCATTGGCAAAGCCGCCGAGCCCGTTGGTTTCCTGACCGATCATGCCGTATTTTAGCGAGATCCGCTCATCGCGAATTCGCCCTTCTAAACATCCGGCCCGGAACTGGGAACAAATAAAATCAGCCCCAGTTAAAGCTTCCATCCGATTTAAAGTGACATGGACCTGAATATGACTCAATTGATTGTTTTCCAGCATCCGTCGGGTCAATCCAGCAATAATGGTGACTTTTTCCCAACCTTCTTCGATATCCACCAACCATAGTTCCCGGATCGGCAGTTCATCTTTGCGTTTAATCAGCCCCTCAATCAGTTCCGGCGTATAGCTGGACCCGGCGCCAATAATCGCTATTTTCAGACCTTGTTTCATACGTTTTCCTTGTTATGGATAATCTCATCTGATTAAATAACAGCGAGTAACGCTCGACAAACCAAATATTTCCGCCTATGAATTAGATGAACTAATGTATGGATCCGACTCTTCACCATCAACAGTTATTGGCTAACATGCATACTTTTTGCTTGGCCGCGAATAGTTTGAGTTTTACCAAGGCGGCCGAAGCGCTGTGTATTACCCAAGGCGCAGTCAGTCAGCGCATTAAATGCTTAGAGGAGCAACTGGGATTTTCGTTGTTTGTGCGCATGACTCGAAAACTAGCGCTCACCGTGGAAGGACAGCGATTACTGGATGTATTAACGCCTTCATTTAATCGTATTTTTTCTGAGATCGACGATATCAAATTCAATGAGTTAAGCGGCGAATTATATATTGGCGTGGCGCCGACCTTCGCCAAGATCTGGTTGCTCCCCAAACTGACGGATTTCCATGAACAATATCCGAATCTGAATATGAAAATTCGTATGAAAGGCAGCCCACTAAACTTCCAGCAAGAACCGGTTGATATTGCCATTTATTACAGTGATGGTCGCCATCCCAATTTTGTGCATCAGCGATTATTTGATGAAGCACTCACGCCGGTATGCAGCCCAGATTATTTCCGAAAGCTGTTTGGCAGCGACACCTTGCCCAAGCACTGGGAATCACAATTTCGTGAGGCTACATTTATCCATAACACCGAATCATTAGAATTTATCCGTCCGGATGAAGAGTGGAATGAATGGCTCGATCGCCAAAGTAATCCAGCCCTTAAATCTGTGGATGTGTTAGCCAAGCACTACATTATTAATCACTGTGATATGACGATTGATGCCGCCGAAGCAGGAATGGGCATGAGCATGGCCCGCACGTTATTGGTGAGAGATCGACTGCGTCAGGGGGCTTTAGTAGCCCCATTTGAGCGAGTTAAAGCCAAATTGGGATACGATCTGATTTTTCCGATGAGTTATGCCAGTCGGCCTAAGATTCAGGCATTTATCCAATGGCTGAATACACAGATTACACTGGAATCTGTGTCACAGGATAAGACTCAACCCCCGACTTAAAGCTCAAAACAGGCGCTCAAACGCCTGTTTCAGAGCGGATGGCTCATACACCTTCTTCTTCCCCAATCGGTTCATTGCTAGTAGATAACCCGCCCCATAAATTCGTATCATTAAATCCAATATACAGCGGCTTTTCCTGCCGAAGCGTGTCTAAGATGGATCCCAACTGACTGCCGCTAAAACGAAGATACAAATATCCGGCACTGGTTTTTGAGCTAGCAGGGATCGAGGCGCCTTCCTGATAAAAATAGAGACTCCCCTTAAATGCATTATCATAGTAGCAATTAATAACCGCTGTTTGTTGATAACCATTGTCTTGGTTGTAATGATAAACACGATAATTATCTATTTCATAACTGGTAATCGCCATTAATTTATTCCTTCTATCCACTGAATGTCTCAGGCCTCATCATGTGGCCCACGGTTCTCGATCAACAACAATCTCAATAGGTCTTTATCCATCACTTCTCGCGCCCCACCTTCGAAGCATTACCCCCCGTCCACGGGGATCAATTAGAAGCGATGCTGCTACGCGTTATCATTTTTATCATTATTTGCATTTAAGTTACTTTTTTAAAAAAGGTATCAAAACGGAACCCTAAATAACCGCTTTAAGATCCACAACTCTTATGAGTTATAGGATAGGATCACACTTTTTACAAAGTTATTTATCAATAAATGAGGGCCGTTTATGGACACTTAAAAATCCCTACACTTGATGTTTATCACTCCAAAAGTCATGCGGTTATTGCATCTTCGGCCACCTCTTTGAGCGCTCGTTATTTTTTCCATTTCGAGTGTCGTTTTCAGATTCAGCTCACAAAATAACAACAAATTTGCATCATACAGTTGCGAAATATCATTCCCAGGGATAGTTTTCATATCGAAGTTACCGGTAACAGTTACGGGTAACAATTATCGGTCATCGAAATCAAACCGATAGGTTGTCATGTATATAACTCTATAAAACAAAACGAAAAATAACACCGGAGTATCCAATGGATCTGATTGAACATCGAAATATAAAAACAACATTACTCGCTGCCGCCCTACTCTTCCCGGCCGCAAGTAGTCTGGCGGCCCCAACAACCACTTCATCAACAGTTCCTTTACATGTCGAACGATTCGTTCCGGGAACCGAACAAATTATTCCGGAACAAGCATCACTAAAAATTCTGGCCCAAGGCTATCACTGGGTCGAGGGCCCGGTTTGGTATCAAAACCAATTGCTGTTCTCCGATATCCCAGACAATACTATCTATAGTTGGACTCCAGATTCTGGTGTGCATGTTTTTGCTAAAAAAACGGGATATCAGGGATCGGCACCTTTTGCGGGCATCGAACCGGGGTCAAACGGCATGGCCGTCGATCCTGAAGGGCGGTTAACGATCGCCGGACACGCCCGTCGCATGGTCTTCCGCCTTAATGGTTCACACTACAGTGATGGGATCACAACGCTCGCTATGCGTTATCAAGGAAAATTGCTCAATAGTCCGAACGATCTCATATATAAAAATGATGGCTCGTTGTACTTTACGGATCCCCCATACGGGCTGGAAACCCAGAGCGATAAAGATCCGAAAAAACAGTTGAAGGTTGACGGTGTTTACCGAATCATCGCAGCTAGCCAGTATGCCGGCGGCTCAGCGAAAAAACCGGTTCTGCAACAGCTGGTGACCGATTTACCTCGGCCCAATGGCATCGCTTTTTCTGCCGATGAAAAATACCTTTATGTCAGCAATTCCGAACCCCAAAAAATCTGGATGCGCTATCCGGTAAAAGCTGATGGTTCATTAGGCAAAGGTCAGGTGTTCTATGATGCCAGCCATGATCCTCAGCGTGGAAATCCCGATGGAATGGCCGTCGATCAAGACAATCATCTGTTCAGTGCTGGACCAGGTGGCGTCTGGGTCTTTTCACCTGAAGGCCAGCATCTGGCAACCCTGTCGATCCCGGAAAAAGTTGGCAATGTCACCTTTGGTGGTCAAGACCGGCAAACGCTATTTATCACGGCAACCGATAAAGTCTATGCCATCCACCTAAATGTGGCTGGATTGCATTAAGCTGCGATCCGATTCTTCATACGATTTTGCCCTAAACCTAAATGAAGCCTGATTCAACATCAGGCTTTATCTCATTTATTCGGCCATCACACGTTCACACAGACGGGCCCTTCGGCGCGCACCAAACTCCGACAGAACGATCCCAAGGCTCACACATCCCAATGCGACCCAATACACTGAGCTGAATCCAGCCCGCTCATCTGCAAACACCGCTAACGCCATCGCAGTACTAAACAACGGCAATAAATTCATCACTAATGCCGCCCGATTTCCCCCTAATGCAATCACGCCTTCCATATAGAACAACTTTGAAATAATTGCGATAAAGATCCCAACATAAACAATAATGGCAAGTGCTCGAGTGATTTGCAGCGAAGATGGATGCTCCGGCTCTAACCAGTGCCATTGCGAGCCACGCAACGAATCAAACAACCAAAATGGGGTGGCGACCAATAATGCCGCCAGACACATCGCCCACATCTGGCTACTCCAGTGTACTGATGATGGAGCCCGACGCAGCGCCAGCGAATATGCAGCATAGATCACAGCTGAGATCAGGATTAAACTATCCGCCGGCGTCGGCCGCCAACTCAGCAACGCTCCCAAAGCCCCATCGGTAAGTAACCACAACACCCCAAACAAAGAACAGCCAATACCGACACCTTGTAAATAATGCACTCGCTGGCGCATCAACAACACACTCAGCACGAGTGTCATCACGGGGATCAGGCTGTGAATAATCGCAACATTAACCGCCCGCGCACCATAGGCAAATGCACTATAGAGCAACAGATTAAAGACACAAAAGGCGCTTCCCCCCCAGATCAAAAACCACCATTTATGAGCCAGTAGTTGTGACCCGTCGGCCCGGATCCGACGCCAGAACATCAGTCCCAACACGACAGTCGCGACCAACCAACGATAAAAAGTCAATTGATAAGAACTCAACAGGCCAACCGACAGCTTGCCGATCACATTACTACTGGACCAAATGACCGGTGCCATCAGCAACATAAAATAAGGGTGAGGAAGTCCAGAACGTCGATTTACAAAGTGGTGCATGTTTTTTCCTTAAGTTACAGGAAGCCACATCCCCACAAAAAATGCGTGATAGGTGAGATGACTTCCCTACGATGGCATGATCCATATCAGGTGATGCGGGTATTTTCTCAGCCTTACGGCACCCCGAGTCGACATTGATTGTACACAGCCCGATGGCCAGTGGCTAGGGGCTGTTAAGCTTTCATGGTTGAATTTTGTTCAAATAAAACGCATTTTGAATAAGATGCGATCGAGGATGATTGATGAATGAAGCAAACCGGGCCTTAGTTCAGGATGGATTTAAACACACTGAATATCCTTTTCGAAAAACCCGAAACGGTCATCCGTACCGCTTCGGGACATCATGAACAAACAGCACCAACCCGCCACTAATGCGCAATCATGGCCAATACAATTCCCACCACAATGGCAACCGGGATCAGGATTATTAACCACTGCAACAGCGCCCGCAAAAGTGGCAAAATTGCAGCTCCAATAGCAGCACCGATCCCCATTCCCAAAAAGAAACCCTCTGGATTTCGGCCTCTATCCGAACCGATAAATCCCAGCCCAACCCCACAAATCAACGCCAGAATCACATAAACTTTCACCGGGATCTTATCGAATACCCGGTCTACCACATCCGGGGTCGCCGGTGTCGAGTCCTGATCGCGTTTCCGATGGCTCGGATCATCCAACTCATAACCTAGTTGCTTGGCTTTATAACGAACATGATAGCTTTCATGCTCCCCTAGCCAAATGCCCAATTTTACTTCGTCATCTTCCCGTTCTTGCTGTGATTTAGGACCCCACATACGTTCCCTCACTCGGCCATTATCCATCCTATATTGACTATATAATGAACGATTAAGTCCCGCAAATGAGATTTGTCAGGCCCCCACCGATTTAAACTATCGCGCCTATTGATCTCCCTTTTATTTTTTGACTCGGATATTTAATCTGATTTTTATAAAGAGTGGTGCGATATTAATTCAACAAAAAATACAGACGCCCAGCCTTCAAATTTATGGCGACAATATTCATTCTATTTTCAATAAGTAATCCGTTCATTTATCCAAATAATCATCAAGGAGTCGTTCGACAACCCCACCCTAACCCTCCCCTTAAAAAGGGGAGGGAATTACAAGAGAAGTACTTTTATCCAAGGGAAAATCTCTAACGCCGCCCTTTTTATTAAGGGAGAGGTCGGGAGGGGGTTAATTGATGCGATCCCCCCATCCTATCAATGCACCGCATTCCAAATCACCTGTAACACCATATCCAACTCATCCATGATTTGTTGATTGGTAAACCGTAAGATTTTTAATCCCAAGGAATCCATAAAATCATCACGCAGCTGATCATAATGCTGTGCATTTTTCACATAGTGACTATCACCATCTAGTTCTATCACCAACGCAAGCTTCGGACAGTAAAAATCAACGATGTAATTTCCAATACCATGCTGACGTCGAAATTTCACACCCAACTGTTGACCGCGAATTCGATGCCATAATCGCTGTTCTGGTTCAGGCATATGGCCCCGTAATTCCTGTCGTCGTTTTTTATTAGCTTTGGAGTTAAAAATATCGTTCATATGAATCATGCGATTACATGGAATAATGAGGTATTACCTCTCTATGGCTCCGCAGTTGTCAATAGATGGAACATCTATAATTGATATTTTTATTATTAAATTGATCGAAGTGACTGAAAAACCAACCCCACCCTAGCCCTCCCCTTCAAAAGGGAGGGGACAATGATTTTCTCCCCTTGATAAAAAGGAATTCGATAATTTCCATCCCCCCTGAGAAGAGGAACTCGGTCATTTCCATCCCCTTGATAAGGGGAATTCAGTAATTTCCATCCTTGAGAAAGGGGAACTCGGTAATTTCCTCCCCCTTGATAAGGGGGAGGTCAGGTGGGGGTTATACGTGATCCACTAAACTTATTCCGATTCTGAAGCATACCCCATCATCTGTAAAAATTGTTGAGCCTGAGCAATAGCTTCCCGGCGATGACTAATCCCCAATTTTTGATACAAATTACGAATATGCGTCTTAATCGTTGTCGCGGCCACATCCAGTTCGGTTGCGATCTGCTCATTGCTAAACCCAGAATAAATCAACCCGAGGACTTGCCATTCGCGGGTCGTCAACGGGCTCACTCGAACCAGCTCCGGTACATCCGGACGCTGTAATAATTGCTCCACAAACTGCTCATCAAAATGGGCGACTTTATGCTTATCGTGCTGATCGATCTGCCTCAATACCGAATGAGCCCGTTGAGTTTCCAGCTCACCTAATACATCCAATTGCAGCAATTGCCGTAACTGCTGCGCCAAAATTTCACCTTCGATGACAAAATGGCTGATAAATCCAGTCCGAGAGGCCAGTCGCAAAGCTTCAATCAATGCTTTTTGTGCGAGAACCGGCTGATCGCTGTGCCAATACAAACTATTCAGGATCAGATAGTTCCGATTTAAATCGCTCACCAACCCCAACTGCTCAGCATTCTTGTTCAACATCGTCAGCGTTTTTTCCGCCTCCTGATACTGGCCGACGATAATTTGTGCTCTGGCGATATTACGCCACTGTCCCTGCAGAAAATGATTTTCAGCCCCATCTGGTTGCATCGTGGTGGCCAGCCATTGTAATGCAGCATTACGATCGCCCGTCATCTGCCAATAAATCACCCGCGGTTTATCGACATTGATGATCCAGTCGATATGATTGTAACCGCCGCTGAGCAAATTCTCACAACGGCTCAGATGTACCCGGGCATTATCCAGATTCCCGCGGACTAAATCACACTTAGCTAACATGGCCAGACACTGCAACTGCTGGCGAGCCGGATAATGTGCGATAACATCCAACCCCTTGCGAGCGGCTTGTTCCGACTCATCCAGCCGACCCCAGGACCAGAGTAACTGCGAGCGCAATCGCAATAAAAATTCATGCATCGGAAGCTGTTGCAGATGCTCCGTTTCAACCAGCTGAAACGCGCGTACCTGCACTTCGTAAGCCGCCTGCAACAGCCCCTGTGCAATTAAAATTTCACTCTGTTGCAGCAATGACCACAACGCATAATGAAACACGCCATGTTCAATCGCCATCAGCTCACACTGCTGCATCACTTTGAGCCCCTGCTCCAACTGTGCCCGGCAGTGCAGCACTTCACCGATCACTGAAGTTGCGACAATGCGCGCATAGAAATTATGGGCAGGCAATTCATCAAGCGAATGCCGGGCATAACTCTCCGCCGCTTCTAACTGCCCGTTATTGATAGCCACTTGAGCCCGTAGCGCCTGAAACTCGGCATTTAATTCTCGATTGATCTCAATATGGTGCTCTTGTAGCAATGTTTCGGCATCGACCAATAACAATTCGGCTTCACTGATCCGGTGCTGACTCTGAGCCAGCCAAGCTCGTAGCAACAAGAGTTTGGGATACGCCACCAATTGTTCGCTGCTAAACGACGCTAAACATTTATTCAATAGCGCCAATTCACTGTGATTAAACAGCGTCCAGCCATAATCGCTTAAAATCGTAATCAATAAATCGCTGTTATCGCTAGACAGTGCATGTTGAATCGCTTCATTGGGATACCCCAGATCCAACCAGCCCTGTGCCGCGGCCTGATGGATTGCCGGCAACTGTTCCGCCATTTCCAAGGCGCAGCGCTGGCGCAAAAAGCTGGCAAATAACGGGTGAAAACAGAACCACTGCCCGGCATCATCTAACCGCTGAACAAACAGACCCTGACGCTCAATCTCTTCGAGCCACTGCTGACTGTTCGGATACCCGGTCACCGCTTCGATCAACTGATGACACATGGAACGCAGTAGCCCGCAGCGCAACAAAAATTCCCGAGTCTGCGGCTGAGTACGATTGATCACCTCTTCTACCAGATATTCATTCAGATGCGAGGCACTAATCCCTGCTAATCCCTGCCCACTTAAAGGGGGATGCGCATCGATCCCGGAGGAAATGACCAACAACTGAAAGGCGGTAACCCAGCCGGCCACTTCATCGCAGAGCTTATCACTCTGCTCTTTAGCGACCGGAGTCGGCAACCGACATTCAAAAAACTGCTGTGCTTCATCGTGGGTAAAAGCCAGTTGCTGACTATCGATTTCAAGTAATCGTTCTCGGATCCGTAACCGGGCAATGCCCAAGGTTGGGATCATTCGAGATAAAATCACCAATGTGACATTATCCGGCTGATTACGAATAAAAAAGCGCATTGCATCATGGATCTCGTTGCTGGTGATCTGATGATAATCATCCAACACCAGATACAGATGTTCCGGCCACTGCGACAGTTCGACCAACAACTGACTCACCAACGCCGTTAAATTAGCGTACTGACGTTTATTCGCCATCACCGAACTACGCTGGCAGAATTGATCCGTTGCCTGCTGTACCGATTCAACCAGATACGCAGCAAAGCGTTCGCTAAAATTATCCTGTTCATCCAAGGATAACCACCCCACATGCGGCAACTGCTCCGCCCATTGGGTCACCATAGTCGTTTTCCCATAACCGGCCGGGCTGGTCAGCAATACCAGATGGTAATTTTTAGCGTCGCCGAGTTTATCGAGTAACCGTTGCCGGATGACTACATTTTTAAGTTGTCTTGGACGACTGAGTTTAGCAGGCAATAACATATTATTTATCTAGTCTATTTAAGCTGATGAATCACTATTAGTTTATTATGGATCTTAAAACTGGTGTTGAATCAGTGCTGTTTGTAACAATTTAATGGCCTTTTTTCACAAAAATATCTTGGTTTAGCGGGCTGTTTCACAGTTCTGTCTACGCCCTTTTTATCCTCCTTTAAAAATTTTAAACCCGGAGGATGTGCCTCAACGACAAAGCCACCACCATAACCCTGAACATCTGTTTAATTCGAACACGAAGGGCAGCGAATCCCTGCTGACGTCTAAGGCCACCACCGCAAAGCGGTGAGCGATCCGGCGCAGCCCATACCAACTATCGCTTCCCGGCGTGAGCAACCAACAACAACCATTTGGTGGAAATAACGGTTATGGGACAACCTTTAAATAGTGAAGCATTTCGTCAGTCATTAAGCGGTCATCTCAAGCGACTGGGCGCTACACTCGCTCCGGAAACATCAACGCTGTGGCAGGCAGTCTGTATGGCGGTGCAGGATCAACTCAGTGACTTTGCTCAAGCAGCTGATTCAGAAAGGCGCCATGTGAATTATCTGTCGATGGAGTTTCTACTCGGTCGGCTCACTTTAAACAACTTACAAAATCTGGGCTGGGATCAGTCGATTGCCGATATCATGGCCGAATACGATGTCCAACTCACCGACCTGCTAGAATCCGAAGCGGATCCAGCACTCGGCAATGGCGGTTTAGGACGACTAGCAGCCTGTTTCTTAGATTCAATGGCCACTTTAGCGCAACCGGCGACCGGTTATGGGCTGAACTACCAGTATGGACTCTTTCGCCAGTCATTTGAAAACGGTCAACAAGTTGAATCACCCGATGACTGGGACCGGGAACACTATCCTTGGTTTCATACTCCGGACAGCCGGCCAGTCACCGTTGGATTCGGCGGCCAACTGCAACAACAGGATGAACGCTGGATCTGGACTCCGGAACTCACATTGATCGGCCGGGCCCGAGATATAGCGATCATTGGTTATCGCAATGATTATCAGCAACCCTTGCGACTCTGGCATGCCGAACACGCCCATCCATTTAACTTAGATGCATTTAATCAGGGCCATTTTCTAGAAGCGGAACAACAAGGGATCACCGCTGCGAGTCTGACCCATGTGCTCTATCCAAATGATAATCACCGTGCCGGGAAAAAACTGCGGCTGATGCAACAGTATTTCCAGTGTACCTGTGCCATCACCGATATTCTTGACCGGCACCAGCGACAGGGACGCTCACTAGCCGACCTCCCCCGTTTTGAAGTGATCCAACTGAACGATACCCATCCGGCCATTGCCATCGTCGAATTACTACGTCAGTTGATCGACATCTATGATCTGAGCTGGGAACAAAGCTGGGGGATCACTCAACAAACCTTTGCCTACACCAACCACACCTTGATGCCTGAAGCTCTGGAATGTTGGGACAACCGACTCTTCAAACAGTTATTACCTCGCCACTACCAGTTGATCCAGCGTATTGATCAGGCGTTTGAAAGCAAACTCAGACAACAGCCCCAACCGCTCCCACTCCCACGGATCCGCAAGCTACTCATTTGCGGTCAGGGCAAAGTACGGATGGCCAATCTCTCGGTAATAGGCAGTTATGCGGTGAACGGCGTCGCCAAACTTCACTCACGACTGCTAACCGAAGTACTGTTTGCCGATTACGCCCGGATCTGGCCCAACAAGTTCACCAATGTGACCAACGGTATCACGCCCCGTCGCTGGATCCAGCAGTGTAATCCTCGGTTGTCGACGCTGATCAACGATACCATCGGCGATGGTTGGCAACGAGATCTCCCTCAGTTGCAACAACTGGAAGATCATCTGGATGATCCCCAGTTTGTCAGTGCTTATCAGGCCGCAAAACAGGCCAATAAAGCGGATCTGGCACAACTAATCACGCAGCAAACCGGGATCGAAATCAACCCACAAGCCATTTTTGATGTGCAGATCAAACGGCTCCATGAATACAAACGTCAGCACCTGAAACTGCTGCATATTCTGGCACTGTATCAACAACTCAAAGCCCATCCGGATCCAAACTTTCAGCCTCATCTGTTCCTGTTTGCCGCCAAAGCTGCACCGGGATATGCGCTGGCAAAAAATATTATCTACGCCATCAATCAGGTCGCTGATACGATCAACCGGGACCCGGCCGTCAATCAGCAACTGCAAGTGATTTTTTTACCAGATTACCGGGTTTCACTGGCCGAACGGATCATCCCGGCAGCGGACCTTTCCGAGCAGATCTCCACCGCAGGTAAAGAAGCATCCGGTACTGGTAATATGAAACTGGCGCTCAACGGTGCACTAACCATCGGGACGCTAGATGGGGCCAATATCGAAATTTTAGATCAAGTTGGAGATGAGCATATTTTCATCTTCGGTCATTCCGTTGAATCGGTCCAACAGCTCCAGCAGCACTACAATCCACAACAACAGTTGCAGCAACAACCGCAGTTGCAACAGCTCCTCACCTTGCTTAGCGATGGAACGTTTAGTCATGGCGATACTCAAGCGTTCGCTCCCTTAGTCGAAAGTCTGACACTAGGCGGCGACCCATATCTGGTCTTAGCCGATTTTGCGAGCTATCTGGAAGCCCAAGAACGTGCGCTGCGCCACTATCAGCAGCCGCAGTTATGGACGCGATCCGCTATGATTAATACAGCCCGCTGCGGTATTTTCAGTGCAGATCGCTCTATCTCGGATTACCAGCAACGGATCTGGCTGTCCGATGATCATCAACCCGAGGTATAACCATGAACGCGAATCTGGAAATGCCTGCTGCGAACCACTCTGACGCCGTGTACTCCCGCTATATCGATGCCCGGGGAGACGAAGTCGTGGTCGCACCAGCGATTGTCCAAAATTTAAGTGCCTTGCTCGCACCTGCGGTAGATGATGCCGGGCTGCCCAGCGTACAGGTGCTGCATCAGGGGGAAGCATTCCCCCTACACTGGCCTAACGAGGTCACGGTCTTCTGGCAGTTACATCAGGAAGACGGGGATTCAATCCAGGGGCAATGGGCCCCAACATCTCCTTCTTGGACGCTGCCCGAAACCACCCCCCCCGGCTATCATCAGCTGCAACTGAGTGACGGGACGAAGACGCAGACGATCACCCTCATTGTCACGCCACGCCGCTGCTATCAGAATCCACTGCTGGCTTGGCACCGCCTGTGGGGCAGCTGTATTCAGCTCTATACCTTACGCTCTGCACACAACTGGGGGATCGGTGACTTTGCCGATCTGGAAGATTGGATCGAACGTACTGCCGCTCAAGGAGCAGCCTTCGTCGGGCTTAACCCCATTCATGCGCTCTATCCAGCCATGCCAGAACAGGCCAGCCCTTACAGCCCATCCTCACGACGCTGGCTAAATATCATTTATATATCAGTCCCGGTTTTAGATGACTTTCAACAGAGCCATTGGGCGCAGCGCTGGTTTCATGCTCCAATCACACAGCAACGGCTGCAACAATTGCGCGCTGCCGACTGGGTCGATTATTCACAGGTGATGCAACTCAAGCTGATTGGATTACATCTGGCTTTTCGCCAATTTTGCCGTCGTCCGCACACTTGCACCGATCAACAGCAATTTGATCGCTTCATCGCGCAGGGAGGCCGATCATTATGGCTACAAGCCACATTTGATGCTTTGCACCGAACTCTGAATAAAACCGGCGCGCCGACTCCAGGCTGGTCCCAATGGCCAGAATCGTATCAGCACCCGGATCACCCGGCGGTGAAGGATTTTCAACATCGTCATCACCGGTTGATACGCTTTTATTGCTGGCTACAATGGCTGGCTCAGACCCAGTTCGACCGTTGTTCTCGGCTGACACAAAGCTGTCAAATGCCCCTTGGACTCTACCGTGATGTTGCTGTTGGCGTGACCGATCATGGGTCGCAAACCTGGTCCGAACGCCAGCATTTTGCGCTGAATGCCTATGTTGGTGCTCCGCCGGACATCCTTGGGCCTCTAGGCCAGAATTGGATGTTACCGCCGATCGATCCAGAAAAACTAAAGCAAGCCCATTATCAGCCTTTTATCGAAATGTTACGGGCCAATATGCAAGGTTGTGGCGCATTGCGTCTAGATCATGTGATGGGATTACTGCGGCTATGGTGGATCCCGAAACAAGCGGGAGCCCGCAATGGCGCCTATGTCCGCTATCCCATTGATGCCCTGCTATCGATTCTGGCGTTGGAAAGCCACCGCCATCACTGCATGGTGATCGGTGAAGATCTGGGAACTGTCCCTCAGGAAATCGTCGATAAACTAAAACGCTATGGGGTATTATCGTATAAAGTGCTCTATTTTGAAAAAGATAAGCAACATCGATTTCATGCGCCGGAAGATTATCCACATCAATCGATTGCCACGATCACCACACACGACTTACCGACACTCAGTGGCTTCTTTCAACATCTGGATCTGCAACGGGGTGAACAGCTGGGGCTCTACCCAAACCCGGTGGTACTCGCTGGGCTCCATGAGGAACGCCGTCAAGATTGTCGAGAGTTAGTGCAGGCCATTGCCCAAACCCAAACATTTGATGCCGATGATGCATCCCAGTTTAACCGGGCTGCACATCTGTTTTTAAGTGAGTCACAAAGCGCACTGCTGGGGCTACAACCTGAAGACTGGCTGGAAATGACCCAACCCGTCAATATTCCCGGCACCGAAACGGAGTATCCCAACTGGCGCCGAAAACTCACTCTGGAGACAACCCAAATCTTTAATCTGCCTCGAGTTCAAGAGCTACTGGCCGCCCTACGCCAAGATCGCTCACTTAAGCCCTAGCCTAAGGATACTAAACATAAAAGCCCCCAATCACCAATGGGGGCTCTGATATTGAATGAAAACGAGTGAAACGGGAAAAGCATTCCTTCATCTAGCCATAAGCATAAGCCAACAACAGCGGTATTCTTAAATCACCATGATTCAATTCAGTTTATTATCCCAGAAGGATTTATAAGAATAATACGCCGACAATCTTACATATGAACTTAAATTGAATACAGACAGAGCCATAGTGAAATAGGAAATAGACTTTTATATTTCTATTCTTCCTATTGGGGCTGATTCAATATAACGAGATTCAAGGTAGTTTAAAAATAATAAGGCTCACATGCATTTATTCGTTGTGAGCCTCTTTAGGCGAAATCGTTAAGCTTTATTTAAATGCCGCATCAAATTTAGATTTATCGATATATTTGGTGTAGTTAGAAAATGATTTTCGAACATCAGGATTCGTCATCAACTCTTGCATGGCCAGCCGCCCCAGAGTTCCAAATGCCACTCTAAAAGAAGCGGCACCATCGGATTTAATCGCAGCTTTCGCTTCCTCTTTACAATTTTCAGTGACTAATTTGGTCGCTAATACCGCCAGTTTTTTATCAATCTGATCACGCTCTGTATCTGTTACTTTAGAGTATGGTTTAATTTCCGGATGGGAAGACATCGCGACAAAAACCCACAACGCCAGATCTTTACGGTCTTTACCCGTCGTATTATCGGCGACACAACGTGTCAACGCCGAAGTCGCAGGACTAGCCGTTGCAGCAGACGAAACAGCCATCATCGAGCCGAGGATGACCGCGGCTAAACCCGAAGCAAGTTTCTTCATGTAGTACTCTCCTAATTATTTATAAATTGATGCATCATGCAAAAATGCTTAATAAAAGCATTAAATAAGGGTTATTTAACCTGTTATTCTTCCAGAAGTAAACCAAACCCAGCAAGCCATTAAATTACTTTAGAACTTTTGTGATTTTCTTCTAAATCATGATCAAAACCTACGCTATCTATTTAGCGATTATGTTACACATGTATTGATTTTTTGCGCTAAAAACCATGGATAACTAACACATTCCAATATTTATTTTGTAAATGCTAGTTTTAATCCCAATAAAACAAATAGTCCCCCCGCGATTTTTTCAACCACTCCCCGATACAATTCATAATAAGATTTGATACTCTGACCAGAAAATAACGTCGCAACCAATACATACCAACTAAGCGAAATCGCACACATCAGCACGACACTCACCAATCCAACTGACCATGAATGGTGTATCGGAATCGCAGCGGCAAATAAACTAGTGATAAAGATAGCAGTTTTAGGATTCAGTAAATTCGTGAGCAACCCTTTTAAAAAACAGCCAGGCAATGATATTTGCGCAACTTGTGGCACTGATATCGCCTGTTTTTTCTGCGAGAAGAACAGCTTTATTCCGAGGTAACACAAATACAAGCCCCCCAAAATTTTTAAAGCCTCATAAAGCACCGACACCCATTGAAAGACGAACGTCACCCCCGCATACCCCAACGATGCCCAAATACAGGTTCCAGTTACAATTCCCAAGACCGTACAGATCGATGCTTTATACGAACCGGCCATCGCCATTTGAATCGTCATCAAAAAATTTAATCCCGGTGTCATCGCTGCCAGCAACCAAATGCAGGCCACCGAAATATAAAAAATTCAGCTTTCATGAACTCACAAAAATTTCACTCATATCATTCCCTGATAACTGTAGTTTCCGTGAATTAACCATAGAGGCATTAACAATCCAGCAGAAAAAATATTATTTTTCACACACAAGCACTTCTTATGAAAAAATAATTCATGCTATCTCACAAGGTATGGGAATAGATATTTTACAATCATCATCAATAACTAATTCTGAATTAATACTGAATGACTTTCCGAGTCTTTCTGAGATGGATTTGCTTCTTGTCGAAATATCGCTGCAACCCTTAATTAAAAAAATCACTCAATTAATCATTGACCCTATCGATGAGCTCATTCCTCAGTTTGCATAGGCCCATGAAGCAATAGGCCACAATAAACCCCCTCCTAACCTCCCCCTTAAAAAGAGGGAGGAAATATGGGTATCCCTCCGCCTAACTTATAAAGCGGAGGAAATATGGGTATCCCTCCGCCTAATTTATAAAGCGGAGGAAATATGGGTATCCCTCCGCCTAATTTATAAGGGGGGGGAATATGGGTACCCCTCTGCCTAATTTATAAAGGGGAGGAAATATGGGTACTCCTCCGCCTAATTTATAAAGGGGAGGAAATATGGGTACCCCTCCGCCTAATTTATAAAAGGGAATATTGTTATTCTCTCCTTTATTTTACAAAAGAGAACATTATTATTTCCTCCCTTGGTTTACAGAAGAAAATATCGTTATACAACTTACCTAGTTGACAACAGAGAACATATTATCCCCTCCCCTTTTTAAGGGGAGGGTTAGGGTGGGGTCAGCTCAAAAACTCCCTGTAGATGAACGACTACAGATGACAAAACCAATGATAAATAAGGCATGAAGATGAGCATGCCTTATGAATTTTGCCGCTTAACGGCTTTCAAACGCACCTAGATCCGGTGCACTTCCTAGATAATTCAAACCGGCATCAGTCCCAGCATTAATAAGCTGGCTTCCAGAGGCCAACCGAAAGAGCGGGGTATAAGGCAAGGTACCGTCATTATTACGTTGCACGGTGGCATTACTCAGATCCAGGCTGATAAAATCGCTACTGTGGGCACTGAGATTCTGCCAACTATTATGGCTACTGTATGCATTAGCCACACTCACTGAACCACTGAACGAGATATTGTTACGTAGATCGTGCTGTTGACCATTAGCCACCGGATTCCCGAATCCAAAGTTAATCCCATTCTGATAGGCGGTATTATTGTAGGCGGTAATGCCACCGGCATTATTATTCTGATCAAACCCTTTAGAAGGGTTGCCGAAAGCAACGGAACGCACAATTCGCGGATGACCTAACGAACCATGTCCGCCAAGTTTGAAACCATTGCCATTGCCGCTAAAGTTACCGTAATGCCAGTAGTCAATGCCATTGCGGAAGGCCCAACTATCTTTGATGACAACATCTTCATCACTTTCATATTCATCAAAACCATCGTCGGAATTCTCCCATGCCCGGCAACCATAGAAGGCATTTCCAGGCCCCTGAGTCTGTTTAGGGCCAAAGCCATCGGCCATACTCCCGAGTTTTTTCGGATCGTAATTTCGATACGCATCGGAGTTGATCACCGTGGTGTAAGCCCCGCCTTTATTGATTTCAAACCCGGTATTACGATTTTTATAGAAAGCACAATTCTCAAAGGTATTGTGTTTGCCAGTCACATAAACGCCTTGATAACCCGCTCGAGTGATCTCAATCCCTTTAAAGTACCAATAATCCCCGGTGACATAGAATCCATAGCTATTCTGAACCCATGCCTGTTCCGGGAATGAAAAATCAAACACGGCTTTACCACAATTTGCGGCCACAACTTTAATCGGAGTGCTCGATGCTCCGGAACGAGAGAAACGCAAGGTATTCTTTTCACCTTCCTGATAAGCAATGGTATAGGTGCCGGGTTGCAGTAAAATCATCTCGCCTGACTGCGCTTTATTCAGTGCAGTTTTAAAATCCAACGCCGCTTGAAAACTATTACCACTAGCGGATGAATGTCCGGTGGGAGTAACGTAATAAATATGCGAAGCACTCAGACCACTGGTTGTACCTTCACATCCAGTGACTAACTGACTCACCCAATCGGGTGTTAACGCTTGGGCGGCAAAGATCCCGGGGCTGATGAGAGTCAAAGTCATCATAAGCCCGGGAAATGAGATGAGTCGATTCATGGTTCAATTCCTTGATGGGTAATCTAGTCGGGGGTATAAACAGAATTAAAACATCGTTCCTATTTATGTTTTAAACAATTAAAATGTACTATAGTCAGTCGCACAGTGATCTTTTTTATTGATAAAAAGGTGCTTTACGTCAAAAAATTTTTCCAGCATGACAACTGCCCCCGCCTGACCTCCCCATTATCAAGGGAAAGAAATAAATGAATCCCCTAATCGAAGGAGAGTGCAACATCCGTATTCACTCCTCCATCTAGGGAGAGCCATCCCGATGCTCCCTCCCCTTGCCAAGGGGGAGGAAAATGTAAGTTTCCTCTCTGGTTAACCTTTAACTCCCCCGGAGGTCAGCCCATTGACCAGCCAGCGCTGAGCCAGCAAAAAGACGACCGTAATCGGCACCGCTGATAACACAGCCGAAGCGGCAAAATCGCCCCAGAGATAGTTCTGTGGGTAGAGATATTGCTGCATCCCAACCGCCAGCGTATAACTGTGGACATCCTGCAACAGCAGTGAAGCCACGGGCACTTCGGTAATTGCCGCAATAAATGACAGAATAAAGACCACGGCGATAATCGGCACAGATAATGGCAGCAAGACCAAATAAAACGCCTGCCACGGCGTTGCACCATCAATCGCAGCCGCTTCTTCCAATGAACGATCAATGGTTTCAAAGTAGCCTTTAATCGTCCAGACATGCAGTGCAATCCCCCCCAGATAAGCAAAAATAACCCCGCCGTGAGTATTTAGCCCCATCCACGGAATATAGTTTCCCAACCGATTAAACAAGGCATAGAGCGCCACCAGCGACAATACGGATGGAAACATTTGGAAGATCAACATCCCTTTAAGCAGGGCCCCGCGCCCGGGAAAGCGCATCCGGGCAAACGCATAAGCGCTGGTGGTAGACAACGCCACGATCCCAACGGAAGTTAACGTTGCCACTTTGACCGAGTTCCACAACCATAGCAACACCGGAAACGGCGGATGGGTAACGCTACCGTCGGCATGATGCACACTCATGCCTAACGCCAGCTGCCAGTGCTCCCATGAGATCTGTTTCGGGATCAAACTACCGGTAGCAAAGTTGCCCGAACGCAGCGAAATAGCAATCACGATCAGCAATGGAAACATGATCAACGCAATAAATACAATCAGCACGATATGGGTCGCTAGCAGGCGTGCTTTCTGCGATTTGGCCTGAACCAGAGCCATAACTCCTCCTTAATTATCAAACTGGATCCGGGATGCTTTTAAGTTGATGACGGCCAAAGCTCCCACTAACAGGAAAATCACGGTCGAAATTGCCGCCGCCAGACCAAAATCTTGTCCGCCGCTGCCTTCAAAGGCGATTCGGTAGGTATAGCTGACGAGCAAATCGGTATATCCGGCCGGCGTCGTTGTTCCCAGTCGATCCGGTCCACCATTAGTTAACAGTTGGATCAACACAAAGTTGTTAAAGTTGAACGCAAAGCTGGCAATCATCAATGGAGTCAGCGGTTTGAGCAGCAATGGCAACGTGATCCGGAAAAAGTTCTGGACAACCGTTGCACCATCCATGGCCGACGCTTCATAGAGATCTTCAGGAATGGCCTTCAGCAGTCCCATACATAAAATCATCATGTAGGGGTAACCCAGCCACGTGTTAACAATCAGCACCATCACTTTTGCCAAAAACGGATTGTTAAACCATTCCGGGCGGATCCCGAAGATATGGCTGAGCAGCAGGTTGATTTCCCCAAAGCTCTGATTAAATAACCCTTTAAAAATCAAAATAGAAATAAAGGCCGGTACCGCATAGGGTAAAATTAACAGCACCCGATAAATGGCTTTACCGCGCAGCGCTTCCCATTGCACCAAACACGCTAAGACCATTCCGATCGCGACCGTAAACACAACTGTCAATGATGCAAAAATCACGGTCCAGAAGAAGATGCCGATAAACGGCCCGCGGATCCCCGGGTCAGTGATAATTCGGGCAAAATTATACCAGCCGGTATTGACCGTAAACCCTGGAGTTAATCGCTCTTTTCCCCAATGGCCCTCGCTGCTGAACGCCTGATAATTACCCGTTTCCATATTCGGCCGATAATGGATACCGGTCTGCTGATTGATGAGTTCAGCGCCATCACGGCCCAATCGGTATAATGGCATCATGGCCGAAAAGGCTCGCAGTGAACTCATAGTCAGAGTCTGATGATCCAGTTTCAGCTGTACTTTTCCCAGCCAATCTCGATGCTGGATCACGACCCGTAACGAAGCAGCTTTTTGCGATGGCAGTGCATCGACTGGCTGCATGGTTAATGTGGTAGGCGGATGTTCCAAAGCAAACGGCTCAGACAACCAGAGCTTCGAGTCCACCGGGCCTAATGCGAGTCGCCATTGTTGCTGCTGGGGATACAACTGGAACGGATACCGAGTTGCAGAGACTACTTGTCGGCTCAGCAGTACATTTTGTGCCCGATTCTGAGTGAGTTGGTGCTCACTGCTATAGTTGGTAAAGCCAATGGCAATGGTATAAATCAACGGGAACAGAATAAATAACCCCATACCGGCTAACCCCGGATAGACATAACGCCAGGCATAGGTTTTGGAGCTGGCAAATACAAAGATCCCCACTCCGATAATCAATACGGCTAACAGGGCAAACAGATACTCACCATGCAAGTACATTAAGATGGCAAGATAGCCGGTTAAACAAGCCAGTAAGAGCAATAGTCCCCATTTTACAACCAATGAGCGAAGCAGCCTGTGCTTGGCCATACTATTCATTTCACACCTCAGACTCTGGCCCGGCCGACGCCGGGCAGTTAAATCAGGATCAGGGGCTTGCGAGAGGTTTTAGCGATTGGAGAAGCAAAGCGATGTGCAGCTTAATTCACGCCCCCTACTAGCAGTGAAGGCTGCACATCGCCCGGCCCAATCATCTTTTACCGACCATTCGGTCGGCCCTCATCGCAACACCTTTAAAAATCACTTACGACGATCCTAGTGAACGATACGTTTTGCGGCAGCATCCAATGCTTCTTTAACGCTTTGACGTCCACTCACAACGTTATTGATAGCGCTACGTTCGGCATACCAGAAGGCACTCATCTGCGGAATGTTTGGCATAATTTCACCATTTTCAGCATTTTTCATCGTGGCTTCGATTCGAGGATCTTTAGAGAGCTGCTGCTGATAACTCTTCAGTGCAACGGCACCCAATGGTTTATCCGCATTCACTTTCGCTAATCCGGCATCAGTAATCAGATAGTGTTCCAGAAATTCCTGAGCCAATTCTTGATTCGGACTTGCGGCATTGATCCCGGCACTTAAAATACCAACAAATGGTTTTGAGGGATGGTTTTTAAAGGTCGGGAGCACAGTCACCCCGTAGTTAATTTTACTTTTATCCAGGTTGGCCCAAGCCCACGGCCCGTTGATGGTCATCGCGGTCTGCCCCTTGATGAAGGCACTTTCAGAAACCGCGTAATCATTATCCGCATTAATATATTTCTCTTTGACCAATTTCAGCACATAAGACAACCCCGCCTGTGATCCGGCATTATTCACACCGACATTTTTGATATCATAAGCATTGTTTTGATATTTAAATGCATATCCCCCGGCGGCAGCGATCAACGGCCAGGTAAAATAGGGTTCTTTTAAATTCCACATAATGGCCGATTTACCTTGAGCCCGGAGTTTTTTATCCAGTGCCGGAATTTGTTCCCAAGAAGAGGGGGGATTCGGCAACAGATCTTTGTTGTAAATCAGCGATAACGATTCAACAGCCACCGGATAGCCAATGATGTGGTTGTCATAAGTAACAGCTTTCCAAGTAAACGGATACAGCTTGCTTTTAAATTCCGCAGATGGATGAATGTTAGCCAGTAGCCCGGATTTAGCCCACTCGCCAAACCGATCATGTGCCCAGAATACAATATCCGGACCATCGCCAGTGGCCGCCTGCTGGGAATATTTTTCCTCCAATTTATCCGGATGTTCTACCCGAACCGAAATCCCCGTGTCTTTTTCAAAAGCTTTACCGACTTCGGCCAGACCGTTATATCCTTTATCCCCATTGATCCAGATCACCAGCTGACCTTCCTGAATACTGGCATAGGCCGATGCCGAGAACAGTGCGGCAGTCAATGCCGATAATGTCAGAGCTCTAAGGCCCATTTTGCTCGATACCATGATTCTATCCTTCTTAATTATCTACCGAACCGCTATCGTCTGGTTACAGCTTACTCGTCAAAGAGAAACCTCCCGATATCCAGCATGTATTGTGGAACGACCCAGTGTCGCTATCATCATCCTCGCTGCTACTCCCTACCTCGGCTATCTGTGATCCAACCCGCGAAATACGCCAATTTCGTGTACCAGTTGACTCAAAAGAGCCTCATTATTTTTACAATGCACCGTAGCGCCTCAGAATGATGAATTAAGTATAGTGTGCCTATGAAATTTACGGGTTTCCCCTCATTCGGTGGCTAAAAACGGCTGAGCACGCCGTATGGCCGCGATGAAGAGCCCATCCCATTTTTCCGCAATCTTGCACTGCGTGGGGAAGATCACAAAAATGGAAGATAGTCGATAACCGGGAGTTCCGAGCTTCAGACTCAAAGCCCTCCCGGAAACTCATCCCCGGCTATCCCCCCTGTGAAATCAATCTGATGGAGGATCTCTCTTTAGTAAAACCAGACCATACTTAAGGCTATACAACACAAATAATGACCGTTACTGCCCGAGAAAGGAGCGAGACACAATGGCAGATCTCAGACTGAAAAATGTTACCAAAGCCTTTGGGGATACGGTGATCTCCCGGGATATCAATTTAACGATCCATGATGGCGAATTTATTGTTTTTGTCGGCCCTTCCGGATGTGGTAAATCAACCTTGCTGCGAATGATCGCCGGACTGGAAACCATCACCGCCGGTGACCTATATATTGGTGATACACGAATGAACGAAGTACCTCCGGCCCAACGTGGCGTCGGGATGGTTTTTCAGTCCTATGCACTCTATCCACATTTGAACGTCGCCGATAATATGTCATTTGGGCTGAAGCTAGCTAAAACGACCCAAACCGTCATCGAACAACGCGTGAATCACGTTGCCGAAACACTACAACTGGCCCATCTGCTGGAGCGTCGCCCCAAAGCACTGTCCGGAGGTCAACGCCAACGGGTAGCCATCGGCCGAACGCTGGTGGCTGAACCGGATGTTTTCTTGCTGGATGAACCCTTATCGAACCTAGATGCAGCGCTGAGGGTCCAGATGCGGATCGAGATTGCGAAACTGCACAACCGATTACAGCGCACGATGATTTATGTCACCCATGATCAGATTGAAGCGATGACCCTTGCCGATCGAATCGTCGTACTCGATCGAGGCAATATTGCGCAGGTGGGAAGACCGTTGGAACTTTATCATTACCCGATAAATCGCTTCGTAGCTGGTTTTATCGGTTCCCCCAAAATGAATTTTATTCCGGTTAAAATCACCAATACCGCCATTGACCAGATCCAAGTGATGCTGCCGAATCAACAGCAAATTTGGCTACCACTAAATAGCGATGGCGTTACAATTGGCGAAGAAATGTCTTTAGGGATCCGCCCTGAACATCTGCTCCCCAGTGAAGAAGCGGATGTAACTCTCGAAGGGGAAGTCCAAGTTGTTGAACAGCTCGGTCCGGAAACGCTGATCCATTTAAAAATTCCTCAGATTAACGCTTATTTGATATATCGAGAAAATGATGTGGTGGATGTAAAAACCGGCAGCCAGTTTGCGGTTGGGATCCCACTGCATCGTTGCCATCTCTTTAATAAAGATGGCAGAGCCTGCCAACGTCTTTATCAAGAAGCCGGAGTATCCCCCAAAACTAAAGCTTAGCCCTTCTTCTCGACCCCCTCCTAACCTCCCCCTCGAATAGGGGGAGGAATATAGAAGTCCCCCAAAATCAAGGGGAGAAATATGTGAGTATCCACAATCTAAGGGAGCGCATCCTCATGTTCCCTCCCCAGCCAAGAGGAGAAATATGTGAGTGTCCCCAATCTAAAGGAGCGCATTCTCATGTTCCCTCCCCTGCCAAGGGGAGGGTTAGGGTGGGGTGTACAGACCGGCTGCATTCTGAAAAAAGTCGGGTTAGTGAAGCCCCGAAAACATCGTCAATGGATCCCGCCTTATCCAAACGCGCTCACCCGTTCCTCTCAACCGAATGATGTCTGGAATATTGATTTCAAAGGGCAAGGGGCATGTAAACCATGTCCCCGGTTTAAAATGTAAAGGATGTCCCGTTTGTACACCCCCTCCTAACCTCCCCCTCGAATAGGGGGAGGAATATAGAAGTCCCCCAAATTCAAGGGGAGAAATATGTGAGTGTCCCCAATCTAAGGGAGTGCATTCTCATGTTCCCTCCCCTGCCAAGGGGAGGGTTAGGGTGGGGTCAAAAAGGTGAGAGCAGAATAACTAATGATTTTTCAAATTGGCTTTCACCGCTTGCACAAAAATCTGCTGGGCTGAGTCAATGCCTACTCGCTGCGCTTCATTTTTCAATTGCATAGCCTGATTGATATCACCCTGAGCCACTGCCGTTTCAATAGCCTGTTTGAAATAAGCCTGGGTTCCAGCAGATGGTGGAACAGCGGCCGCGATGGATGGTGCGGGCTGACCGACGACGGTAGACCCAATTTGCTCATTGAGCTGACTGGTAATCCGTAGTTTGAGCGGGCCATCACTTACATGGCGTGCGATCGGATCCGGAATATCTGGCACCGCATGACGAGTCCCAGCAGCAAATGCTTTCGCCGGAGCCACCAATGTGGTGGTTTGATTTAAATCTTTACGTTCACTATAAAAGAGCACATATAAAAACTGCTGACCGGGACTTGGAACTAAACGGATCTCACCTTCTAAACGATCCGGCGATAAAAAAGAAGCCGGTTTATATTGCCATAACGAAGCGGGATAAAAGCGCTCAGCGACCATCTGACCGTTTAAAACCAGAATATTTGGGGCATAAAGCTGATTTTTACGCACATCACTTTCAAAATGAATGGTCAAATCACCCCGATTGGCCGGAATGGCAAAGGCTGCAAATTGGCCGGTTTCATTGCCACTGAGTTGGTCGGCACTTAATGAAGGATCAACCTGCCCATGATAAGGTAATTGCAGCTGAGTCCAAGAGAGTTTGGCGAATGCGGTATTCACTATACTCCCGGCCTGCATCGCGGCAACGCCAACGACCGGTTCTGCATTTGCGGTGAATGCGATGCCCCCTGCCAGCAAAGCGCCCAGCCATAAACGATTCAGTGTTCTGCTCTTCATATACATCTCCTCAGACGATAACGAGCTCCCGAGAGAGCTCGTATTCTGGATTACCACCAGGCTTCCATTTGCGCACCAAAGGTCACTTCACTATCGTTCCCCCGGCTATAATTGGTCACGCCCCCATCGGCGACCTGAACGCCACTACTGTTGGTTCCCCAGTGTTCACTCCAGTCGGCATAAGTCACAAATAACCGCAATGCCGGACGAGACCAAATACTGTTCCCAGCCTGCCATTGCTGCGCTAACGTGATTTTGTACTGACTGTTAGATTCATCAACTGCTTGCGATTTCACCCGGTCATAACCGACTTCCAACAAGGTACTCATGATATTGGTCCATTTGTACATGGGCCGAACTCCGGCGGTATACCAAGTACTCCCTTCGTTGTTATCCAAATCGGTTTTCTGGTACATGGCCACATACATCATGTCCCATTGTGGGCTGAGCGTAATCGCACCATGATCCAAAATTCGGATCAGCTTCCCATCATTATTCACCGAGCCGCCGCTACTGCGGCCATTTCCCGAAGTCATCGAATCTGTGGCATATTGCACAACGAATTTATTAAAGCCGCTGAATACACTCTGAGTATGTTCAGCCGTCAGCATAAAGCCATCTTTCGAGGCGCCATCGGCCAGTTTGTAATCACCTTTGGTGTGCGCTTTACCGTAATCCAGCCCTAATTCCAGTTTACCGCCTTGATTTACTTTCAAATCAGCTAACCGCAGGTCAAACGTATCGTTATAAACATTATCGGTCCCATGGGAAAAACTAACGGCACCTCCCGCTTCGGTATTTCGAGTTGCCGCAACCGACAATTTGCCCATACCGAGATCGATATTTTCAAGACCCACCCCCGGACCGGAAATATCCCAGTAGTAGAAGTCGATCATATGTACATCATGACGCTGATAAAACCGTTTCCCAGCCCATAAAGTCGCCCCGGGCAGTGCATCGATTAAATTACGCCCCTGAACATTCATCTCACGAAATGCCGGACTGGTCGATTCCCAGTCATTTTCCTGGCTGATCGAATAGGCCACTAAGCTAGACAGATAAAAACTTTTATCCTGATCCCGCCAAGCTTCCTGTCCCAGGATGATTTCAGCATATGTTTCACATTCATTCCCTAAACGATATTTACTGCTGGCTCCGGTGGCCTGAAAACAGCTCTGCTCACCGCCGCTTCCGGTCCAACCGATCCCGGAACGGGCATATCCGTGAAAATCAACTCCCCAGCTCTGAGCTGAGGCTAATCCGGCAATCACCGCGACCGTCAGTGGTAAAGTTCGAAACCTCATTGATGTTCTCCTTCAGTTGTAGCCAGCGAAGCTATAGTCCGAAACTTCGCTGGATGCCCCTTGCATCCTTCGCAAGGTGATCTTGTACGACGGCTCAAGTATGAAAGCTTTCAGCGCCTTCGAAATCATCCGAAAATAAGGAAATTATGGGTGGATCGTCATGGAGGATAGCGTCAGAAGAAATGACGTTTCTGAAGTAAAAAAGCGGTCCTATAGGCCAAATATCCGGCTTAAAAGCGTGATGAACGTGTAAAAAAACGCTCAAATTTCGAGCACGATCACACCCTCATCCCTTTAGGCGTAGCTCCCCGAAGGACCCCCCGCAGCAATTAAGCCTCCCGGTTTCGATCCGAGCACGCTCACACATCAGCGGCTTGATCCGTCAGCGCAAAGAACGGCCCCAATCGTGATCGCGTTTAAATCCGCCCGATCTTTTATCAAAGCTCTGTATATACTTATCCAAAGACACTCGTTGCGAATTTGCCTATGTTATGGAATCGATAAACCTGCTTTACAATGACAAACAAGATCTGCTGGAGATGCAGCAGCAGTTAGCCCATCATCCGCGTCAGCAGATTTTAATTCAGGTTTTTAGTGGCATCATGGAAAAAGCGGCGTTAATCGCCTTAAGGCAGGAACTGATCGATTGCTTCCCCGGCGTGGCTCTGCTGGGCGTTACTACCCATGGTGAAATCATTCGCTCCCGGATCACCGAACAACGAATCATCCTCTGCTTTTCTATTTTTAACGAGACCCAAGTCGCCACCCATGCCATTCAAATTGATCCAGATGAGTCACTGGCACAGGCAGGCTCTCGGCTACGACAGCAAATAGAAGAGACTGATCCCAAAGTGGCCATTGTCTTCAGCTCCGGGATGCATAATGAGCAAGTCCGCGATGATAGCACGTTTATCGCCGCCCTTTGCCAAAACCAAAATCCGATTCTATTTGCCGGAGGTCAGGCCGGAGCCGAAGAATATGCCCCTCATGTTTATCGAACCTTTGTCTTTACCGAACATATGTTCATCGAACAAGGCAGTGTTGCCGCTACGCTGACCAACCCCAATCTCAAATGCTGGAGCTATAAAAATGATGGCTGGGTTCCGATTGGTCGCAAGATGCGGATTACCCGTCTGAACAACAATCAGGTCTATACCATCGATCATCGAAGTATTCAGGAGATCTATAAAACCTATCTCAATATCGATTACGATTTGGATGATCAACACCATCCAACCTGGGAATTTCCACTGGTCACTCAGCGTCAGGGAATGCTCATGAAAAACATCCCGATTCGACAGAACCCAGATGGATCATTTGTCTTTATGCATAAATTTGAAAAGAATGAGCTGGTCCGTTTTAGCTTTTGTGATATTTCACTGCTCGAAGATGAAGCCCTCACCATTCGCAATAAATTACAGAGCCTTCATCCAGAGGCTATTTTTATTTATTCCTGCAGTGGGCGAAAACAGATTTTCGGCAAACAGATCACCATTGATAGTCGGGATCTGGATCTGGTGGCCAGTGCTGCTGGCTTTTTTACGTCCACCGAATATTTCACAACCCCGGATTATCAGGTGCATTGTCTCATTCAGACCATGACCATATTGGCGCTGTCAGAATCCGATGAGCTTTTTATTCCCCCGGAACCTCTGACAATGGCCTCAAGACCTCAGGATGGTCATCAGCGCACGACTCGACTGTTGAAAATTTTGACCCATTTGATCTTCGAAACCAGCAAAGAGCTGGAGCAGTCTAATCAAAAATTACAAGCCATGGCCAATATCGATAACATGACCGGCCTTTATAACCGCCGTTACTTCGATAAAAAACTGACGCTCGAATTAAAACGACATGGTCGCAATGCCTCTCCCTTGTCGCTGATCTTATTGGATATCGATTTCTTTAAACAATTCAACGATCATTATGGTCACGTTGCCGGCGATGAATGTCTGGCCGCCATAGGAAAAACGCTGACGCAGAGTTTACATCGTCCCGCCGATATTGCATTTCGCTATGGGGGTGAAGAGATGGGATGCCTATTACCGGACACCGATCAAGAAGGCGCGCAAGCGCTTGCCGAACAATTACGCGATCACATTGAACAACTGCATATTCCTCATGTCCGCTCCAAAGTATCGGACTCGGTCACAGCCAGTGTCGGTTTCGTCACCCTGTCCCCGACTCGCCTGATGCAAGTGGATGAAAAGCAATTGATCCGCCATTGTGACCAAATGCTTTATCAAGCCAAACATCAAGGGCGCAATCAAGTTAGAGGCAAGCGGATCCACGACGAGATCCGTGATGACTCAAAGTAAGCAATCGCCCTTTTGAGCCTACGGATCTTGAAATCAGCTCACACTATGGCCACAACGAAGGGCTCTGAAACGCCTGATCTAATTCATCGCTAAACCAGCGCCCATTGAGCACCTGATGCAACAACTGCATCTTGGTCTCCTCCGGAAGACGATGATCATTTTTAATCTGCTCGATCAGCATGGCCATATCATAGTTTTTCATCGACATATAACTGATCGCTTGGCGTTGGTTAGCATCCAAAATCAGGATCGATGCCCCTTGCGCCTGATGTTCGGGGGTCCAACTCAGCCAGCGAGTTTGGCCGGAAACATTCGGATCGCCACTGTGTAAAAACGCCGCCAGATAGCGCTGAAAGTGATTCGACATATCTACAACTCCCGGTTTTTGAAACACGCCGGGCAGCATCGGTTCCAAGAGCGCTCGATCCAAAAGCGGGAGAAAAATCCCATGAAAGGAACCCAGCAGAGCCATCTTCGGCCCTGTCACATCAGGGTCGGTACCCAATCGGATCTGCGTGGCATAGATGGGAGCCGAATAGTGCGGATACATGCGCTGCGCCGAACGCTGAACATTAAACAAACTATACAGTTTTCCCCCGTAATGAAAGACGAACTGATACTCATTGAGTAACATCGAATTCGATAACAACAAACCATGATGGTAAGCATCGGCAAACTGCGGATCACTTAACGCAAAGAATGAAAACTCATTTTCACCGCTGAGCATGATCACCGGGACGGCATTATAGTGGTCGGTGTTAAAGCCAGACTCGGGGAGCACCACCCCATCCCGGTACAAATGTGGAAACACGCTCATCCGGATCCCGGCATTACGCATCAATGCGGCAATTCGGTCGGCTGTTAGCCGTCGCAGATAATCCACAACTTTGGGTCCACCGTGTTGCAACCAATCCATCGCGCTTTGCAGATCTGGTTTTCGCCCATCGGCTACCACCAATGGCGCAAAGGCGGCTAAAAAGACCCGTTGACTCGGCTGGACTGCCGCCGTGGTCATGCCCCCGCTAAATACGATAGCCTGTTGGAATTTGCCTTTGAAGAGCGGAGAGATCAACATGGCCATCACATCCCGCCCTCCCGCAGAAAACCCGGAAACAGTGATGCGATCCGGCTGACCACCAAACGCCTGAATATTCGCTTTAACCCAATCCAACGCAGCGCCCTGATCGAGCAAGCCAAAATTTCCCGACGCCTGGATCGGATCTTGACTTTTCAGTACGGCGAGTGGATTAAATCCCAAGGCCCCCAATCGATAGTTCACCATGACAATCACGCTATTGAGCGCTTTAGCCAATGCTCTGGGGTTAAACTCTTCGGCTTTTCCGCTCTGATTATTGCCGCCGTGAATATAAACCAAAACGGGGAGCGATTGCTGAGTTGCAGGCCGGTAAATACTAAGATTCAGACAATCTTCCTGACCAAGATAGCGGTCATTTTTATATTGTGGGCAAATCGGACCGGCATGTGTCGCCTGAAACGATTGTGAAGAAGCAGCGACCGGCACAGGCTTTTGCCAGCGCCATGCACCGATGGGTGCTTTAGCATAAGGGATCCCCAACCAGACCCAAGTCTGGCTGTTGGGATCATCGATGCCGATCATTTCACCTTGCGCCAGTTGCACTCGGGGGGAAATAACGGCGGCATGGCTCCCTACCGTAAACATGAGAAAGAGCCATGAAAGGGATAACAGTAAAGCAGAACGTTGCATTTGAAATTCCAGCATCATGAGTAACCGATTCACACATGATGCCAGATTGCTGCGTCCTAAACGAAGCGGCTTATCACAACCTGATCACGAACTATCCGTCATCGATGAGAACAGGTCTTGAGAGCCTTCGTCGAGTGGAAATGATCGGCCGGGAACACCAGCCGATTATTCCGATTAAATTTTAAACCGATTCACTTCAGTGCTGACCTGTTCAGCCAGCTGATGCAGCCGGTTTGCTTGATCCACCCCGGTCTGACTTTCATCTGCCAATTCACCGGCAACCTGACGCAGCGATTCACTATTATGGCTAATTTCCTCAGTGACCGTCGTCTGCTCTTCAGCCGCCGTTGCAATTTGGGTGGCCATATTCGAAATTTGTTCGATAGAACCGGCGATCTCCTGCAAACTCTGTGCGGCAGCATTCGCATCATCAACACTGGTTTGCGCAATCGAGCCGCTACGTTCCATCACACTCACCGCATGTCGGGTTGACGCCTGCAACATTTCGATCATTTTCTGAATTTCTTCAGTCGATGAATGGGTACGTTGTGACAAGGTGCGAACCTCATCAGCGACCACAGCAAAACCCCGACCATGATCGCCAGCCCGAGCCGCTTCAATCGCCGCATTAAGTGCCAACAAATTGGTCTGTTCGGCAATTTCAGTAATGGTTTGCAAAATCCCGTTGATCTGTTGGGCATGCTGTTCCAATTCGCTGATATAGGTTGTGGCATTTTTAACTTCTTCCGCCAATTGCGACGTAGAATCACGGCTTTTTTCGACTAAGTCATTGCCTTTGCGTCCCATTTCCACAGACTCATTGGCGGCGTGTGCTGTCGATTCAGCATTACCAGCGATCTCCTGTGTCGCGCTGTTCATTTCAGTCACTGCAGTGGCAATAAGCTCAATCTCCTGCTGCTGAGAATGCACTCGGGACGAACTGTTATCAGCCGAATGAGCTACGGCACTGGCTTCGGTTTTCAGCTGGTTGGACATTTCATTCAAGCGGCTGACCACCCCATGCATATGTTCCACAAATTGGTTAAAACCATTGGCCAGACGCCCGATTTCATCTTGATTTTTCACGTGGATCCGGCTGGTCAGATCACCTTTCCCTTGCGCAATTTCGCTCAGGGCATTGGAAACCCGTTGCAGATCGCGAAAGACCACTTTAAAACCAAAATAGAGCAATAGGCCAAAAAGGATCAACAAAATACCAGCCGTAATAATCTGACGCGTCATCACATGATAAACCGGCGCCATCAGCTCACTTTTATCCATGATAAACACCAATAACCAGTTCGTATTAGGAATGTTCTGGCTATAGATGAATTTGACCTTGCCATTGATGCTCTCTTCAGCCAACGCGTTCTGCTGAGCGATTTGACTCAAGTTAGCCTGTGTAAACTGGGCGCTGATGGTTGTCGCTGCTTTATTGATCGCTGCTTTATCAGAGTATGCAATCACCAGATCTTTCGGACCAACAATCATCGCCGAGCCAGAGCCGGGAACATTCAAACTAGCCGTCTGCGCTGAGAGCTGACTTAACGTTAAGTTAGCGCCAATCACCCCATAAGGCTCACCGTTGCGCAGAACCGGATGTGTCAAAATAACGCCCAGTTCATGCGTAGTCGAACTGACGATCGGACCAATGATGGTTGGTTTAGCTGCCGCCATTGCTGTTTTGTACCAGCCCTTCTGACGCGGATCATAATTCGGCCGAGATTTATCGATGGCCGGATCTTGGCGGAACATCTGTCCGTCATTGTTCCCAAAGTAGGTCAGCGAAAATTGCCCACTATGATAAGCCTGTAAAATAAATGGATAAGGGGAAGGTTCCGGATTATCTTCCAGTTGTGAAGCCAATGAACCCAGCACTTCTTGACGGCTTTTGACCCAATATCCAACACTATTGCCATAAGCTCCAGCAAAATGCTGCACATCACTTAAAAGTGACGTTCGTAACTGGCGGGTGGCTGAACTGGTCGACTCAAACACCAGATAAACGGCTGTGATGACCACAGCAGCCATACTAACAGCCAGAATTTTAGTACGAAGAGACATGGTCATTGATAGGCTCCTTTCATCATTTTAGAACGATGACCCATATAAATATTTCCCAAATAACACCATTGAGTGGTTTCGGCAGCGGCCAGATAAGTCGCTCGACCCCACTTTTGAGCTGATTGCAATAAACGATAGATTTGTTATCGGCAACAGTATCTAAGTTATTAATTATTTAGTAATTAATTGTGCTTACTCAATTCAATTGCACTGTTATGTCGACCGAATGCGGCAGGAACCCTGCCAGCGCCAGTAGCTGCGGTTCAAAGCCGGACTCCCTACGGGATAGGTTTCAAAGCATCGGACGGGGGTCATCCAGACCTGAGAGAATGCAGTCATCCACTTGAATCTTTGGAAGAAAAATTAACTCCACCGACCATATTCGTGTATGGTGACATCATTGTAAGATAAATATGTTTTCAATCAAGACCCGTTTTAAAATGGGCTGCAGGAGTGGATATGTCTGGACAGCGAGCAGTCGTCGGCATCGATAGCCATGCTCATATTTTTAACCGCCATCTTCCCATGGTCACCGGACGGCGTTATACCCCGGCGTATGATGCCTCTTTGGCACAGTGGTTTGAGCACATGGCGCGTTTCGGGATCTCACATGGGGTCCTCATTCAACCCAGCTTTTTAGGAACCGATAACCACCATCTGTTACAAGCATTAGCCACCTATCCGGATCGATTACGCGGGGTGGTCGTCATTGAACCGTCCATTCAGGATCAAGAATTAGAAGCGATGAGCCGTGCCGGCGTGGTCGGAGCCCGATTGAACCTGATGGGCAAATCATTAACCGATTATTTAACCCCACAATGGCAAAGCCTATATCAACGTCTGGCCAAACGACATTGGCATGTCGAACTCCACCGTCATAGTGACGACATCGCGCAGATGATCGAAGCCCTATTACCTTACGGCCTCACCATCGTCGTTGATCATTTTGGTCGCCCGCAGGGGCCGATCGATCCACAGCATCCGGGAGAACAAGCCTTTTTACAGGCGCTCTCACACCCTTCAGTATGGCTGAAGATTTCAGCGAGTTATCGCAATGGCGTCACCCTCGAACAAGCCCGGCAAATGTGGGCACAGTTGGTCGAAGCCAGCGGCGGCCACCAGCGTATGGTGTGGGGAAGTGATTGGCCTCATACCCAACATGAAGATATGGTCAACTACGAATCACAATATCAAACCTTGTCAAAAATAATTTCTGACTCATTGATTATTAAAAAGATTTTAGTAGATAATCCCTCTAGCCTATTTGGCTTTTAGGTCAACGCGTTAACCATTTATTGGAACTTTTATTCAGGGATTTTTACGATGATGAGTCTTATCATTGTGGCTGCGATTGCATTGGCGATCATCCTCGGCTACAAAACCCGCATTAACATTGGGTTATTTGCAATCGTTTTTGCCTATTTGATCGGTTGTTTTGGTTTGGGGTTATCCCCCAATGCCGTGATCAAAATGTGGCCACTTAAAATATTCTTTATTATTTTTTCAGTATGTCTCTTTTACGGATTTGCCATTACCAATGGAACGCTGGAACGGATGAGTGAACATCTGTTATACCGCTTCCGGCGCTGGCCTTATTTGTTGCCTTATGTTGTGTTTATTACCACCACGTTTATTGCCGGGTTAGGTGCAGGCTATTACACCGTTTTAGCCTTTATGGCTCCACTGACCCTGTTATTGTGCCAACGTACCGGCATGAGCATGATTATCGGTGCCATGGCGGTGAACTATGGGGCATTGAGTGGCGCAAACTTCATGTCCAGCCAAAGTGGTATTATCTTCCGTTCTCTGATGGGCGCGGCCGGGATCGATGAATCAACCGCATTTATCAACAGTATCGGGATTTTCATCGCCACATTGGTGATCCCAGTTTTAGTATTAACCTTTCTGGTCTTTTTTACCGGGCATCGGCGTTCAATGGCCACCCAAGCCTTAGAAGTCGCCAAACCGCAGCCATTTAACACCCACCAACGCCAAACGCTATGGCTAACTTTAGTGATGATGGTGCTGGTATTGCTGATCCCCATTGCACATCTGTTGTGGCCGGGCAGCGAACTGGTGACGCTGGTCAACAGTAAATTAAACATCGGCTTCATTGCTAGTATTTTTGCCGTGATTGCTCTGCTGCTTAAACTAGGCGACGAGCGTCAAGTGATCGCCTCGCTCCCTTGGGGAACACTGATTATGATCTGTGGTGTCGGGATGTTGATTGCCGTAGCGATTAAAGCCGGCACTATCAATCTGCTGGGGTCGTGGATTGGTCAGACGATTCCAGCCTTCTGGGTTCCATTGGCATTTGGTGTTGTTGCGGCTTGTATGTCGTTATTCGCCAGTACCTTGGGCGTGGTCACCCCGGCATTGTTTCCGCTGGTTCCGGCCATTGCGAGCCATCTATCGCTCGATCCTATGATACTGTTTATCTGTATCGTAACCGGGGCTCAGGCGACTTCGATTTCACCGTTTTCTTCCGGAGGAAGTCTGTTGTTGGGCGCCTGTCCGGATGAACAGAAACGGCATAGTTTATTTTCGCAGTTGTTGCTGCGAGCCGCACCGCTCGGTTTTATCGCCGCCTTAGTCTTTAATCTGGTCTTTGCATTTATTTACTAATCTCAACCCCAACAGGTCGCTGCGCGGGAGCCCTCTCCTATCCAACCGCAACGACCTGTTCATCCTGCAAGTAACCGTTCTTTCTAAAACATCATGACGGATTTAAGCGATAAATCGTCTCGCCAGCCGAGCACCCACAGGCACAGGAATGGCATTTAGACGGTAATCGATTCACTGAAAAAACCCCTTTTCGTAGCCACACCGACATCATATTTTCAATATGTCCCGGTGACTGATGAAAATGAACAGCCAACTCGTTCAGAGAAATTTCGCCCCGAGCCGCCGCATAATCACGCAATTCAACTAAACTCATTGCCCTTCTCCCAAATGCCCGGCTATCGAGCCTTTGGCTCTCAAACGGCTCGCCGGTTTTTGATCTGATTGAGTGATCCACACCAACAAAGCTCCCATTAAAATCAGGACGATCCCAATATCCAGCGCTGACGAAAACGGATGCGCGGTGAACGTGCCGATTTGATAAATACAAACCGCCGCACTATAGCCTAACCCCGTCGTCCAAAGGCTAGCAAAAACCGTCCATTTCGTGCCCACTTCCCGCCAAATGGCTCCCACCGCAGCCACACACGGAATGTATAAAAGCACCATAATCAAATAACTAAAGGCGCCTAACGTCCCGTTGAATAAACGCTGGATCATACTAATCGATGTCACGGCAACTTCCAGATCTTGAGCCGTCGCATTCGTATCGGAAACATCACCAACGTCAATCCCCAACGGATCGGAAAACGCAGAAACCAAATCCGACAAATTCGCAGGAATACTCGCAAAGGCTTGTTTGATCCCTCCGGGAATATCCACCTCATCCGCATCATCTTCCACCGCCCCATGGGTGGCATTGTGTTGATCGGCTAACGACGAATACAGCGAATTCAAAGTTCCAACCACCGCTTCTTTGGCAAAGATCCCGGTAAACATGCCGACGGCCGCAGGCCAGTTCTCCTTTTCCATGCCCATAGGGGCGAAAACCGGAGTGATCGTCTGACCAATTTTAGATAATACAGAATCCGGGCTGTCTTCATGCCCAAAAGAACCATCGGTTCCAATCGAATTCAGAAAGCTCAACACCATCACGATGATGACGATCAATTTACCGGCACGAAGGACGAAGTTTTTTAGCCTTTCCCAAGTTCGTAATAAAATCGCCGCCAGTGTCGGAATATGATAAGGCGGCAACTCCATCACAAACGATGAGGTTTCACCTTTTAACGCCGTACGCTTCAGTAATAATCCGGTGATCAAAGCGGCCCCAATCCCGATCAGGTATAAACCGAAGACCAGATTTTGCCCGCTATGCGGAAAAAATGCCGTAGCAAATAACACATACACTGGCAAGCGTGCCCCACATGACATAAACGGAGCCATCATCACGGTGAGGATCCGATCCCGGCGATTTTCTAAGGTTCGGGAGGCCATGATGGCGGGCACGTTACATCCAAACCCGACGATCAAAGGGACAAACGCTTTGCCCGGCAGGCCGATGCTGCGCATGAGCCGATCCATCACAAACGCAGCCCGAGCCATATAGCCGGAATCTTCAAGAAACGATAAAAACAGGTACAAACAGCCAATCACCGGAATAAAGGTCGAAACCGTCTGGATCCCGCCTCCTATACCATCGGCGACAATCACCGTGAGCCACTCCGGTAAATGAATCGCTCGCATTAGAGCTCCGAGTCCATCGACGAGCACGGTACCGAACAAGATGTCAAAGAAATCAATAAAAGCACTGCCGATATTAATCGTGAACAGAAACATCAAATACATGGCCACCAGAAAAATCGGGATCCCCAGCAGTCGATTTAACACAATTTTATCGATCCGATCCGTCATCGTTTGTGAGACGAGACCTTTGCGGGTCACAGCCGCAGCCGACAGTTCCTCAATGAATTGGTAGCGCGCATCAGCCATTGTGATATCCAGATCTGCCTGTTCCGACTCACTAAACGTGCCTAAAAGCCGGGTGCGAGCCGCAGCAATTTCCGGTTCAGACTCAGGAACAAGCCCAAACTCCAGCGCTTCAATCGCCCGCCAGCGGGCATGAGTCAGATGATGCTGAGCGATCAACTGCGACAATGGCTGAATGACGCGATCCAGCGTTTCACCATAGCAAAAGTTCAACGTCGGTAACGCCGCTTCGGTTAGCTGCGTGCAACAACAGGCTTTCAGCGCAGGGATCCCCGTTCCCTTGGCCGCCACAATGCCAACCACCGGACAGCCTAATCGATGGGACAACTGCTCCAAATCAAGTTCCAGATGCCGTTTTTTAGCTATATCCAGCATATTCACAGCAACGACTAGCGGCACCTGCATTTCAATCAGCTGTAGGGTCAGATATAAATTGCGCTCAAGATTGGAAGCATCGACGATATTCAGCACCAACTGCGATGCACCGGACAAAATATAATCGCGTGCAATTTTTTCATCTTCTGACTGCGCCCCATCCCCCGACAGTGAATACACCCCGGGTAAATCCACAATTTCAACATCACCGGCCGGTTCGCCCAAATGAACCCGCCCCGTTTTCTTATCCACCGTCACCCCGGGCCAATTGCCAACCGTCTGCCGGCTCCCAGTTAATGCGTTAAATAAGGTGGTTTTTCCACAGTTAGGATTCCCAACAATACAGAAAGATCCCTTCCCTTGGTTATTCATGGCCTCTCCCTTCTAAATTTCATCCACCAACACGACCACGGCCTCGTGCTTTCTTAAACTAATCGCAGTTCCCCGAACCCGAATTTCAATCGGGTCGCCTAGTGGCGCGATCCGAGTCACCTGAAACTCAGTCCCCGGCGTCAGCCCTAACGACAACAAATGGCGACGATAAGGCTGAGAACCGGCTTCGAATCCAAAAACCCGACCGCGTTTTCCGAGCTTAATCTCTGGCAAATTATTCATATTCATCCTTCCCAATGGGCTTACTGATGACTCACAAAAATAGTTTTTGACAGTTCAGAATCGATGGCCACCCGAGCATCCCCCACAGCCAGCATGAGAGGAGCATTGGGATAACGTTGATAAATCCTAATTTGGCTCCCCCTTCTGATATTTAAATCCTGTAACCGATGCACCACCTCCTGTTGCGAAGCCTCCACCCGAACCACTCGCAACAGTTGATTGATACGGGCCTGACCTAACGGAACGATTTCAGACATGACAAATTTCCAAACACATAAATGATAATGATTATCATTTATACTCTTTGTTACATCATTTTTTTTGATTTAAATCATTTAAAAAGGTGAATTCAGTGATAGATAGGAATGCGTCGTGATTTTTACTCGAAGAATCAATGAGATAATTTGAGAAGGAATTCGCTGAGAAATTCGAGCGAACCACAACTACGAAAGCCTTGCTTATAGAAAATGCCGATAAAGGCTAAAAGGAAGTGTCCGCTGTGGTATTCTGCCCCTGCTCAGGGGGCAGACCAAAATGAGGGCGGGTTTTGAGCAACCAATCCGCCGCCTCTAAGGATAAGGTTAATTCAGGAAAAGATGGTTCATCGGGTTCTAGACAAAACCAGGTCATATGGGTCGCGTTGCGGTACACCTTTAAAGTCGTAGGTATCGGCTTGCCTCTCGGCGTATAAACAATATATTCCGCATCAAAAATTTCATGCTGATCGGTTGGAATATCGCCATGACAATCAAAGTTAATCACTTGCTCCGGCGTTATCCGATATTTTTTAACCATTATATTTAGCCATGAAAGCCCTGAGTCTATCCCGCTGCT
>NZ_JBFNXK010000024.1:0-49358 GCF_046054165.1 Celerinatantimonas marina
CTCTGATCGTGAAGCAAGAATTTAGTTCAAAAAAAGTCCCTCACATCATGTGAGGGACTTCTGTATAAAAGACAGCCAAAGGCGGTGGTTTAGAGATAACAATGAAATGCCAGTCAGCCATACGGACTGGCATTTTGTTTATACAATCAATCTTTTTTTGTTGGTAAGCTATTAGCTTGTATAGTTGGCATCGCTAGTATGCAGCGGCTTTAGTAACGTAATGAATTTCTATCTTGATCTCCTAAGCTAATCATTTGGGGATCATAAAGAATGTTTCGATGATTACGATGAGCGCTTACTTCTAATTTAATGGATTACAACGTTTTGTTTGGAATACTTTGATGCCCTTATTTGCTTCCTTCAATAAGCACAAAGGTGCCAGTGGCCGCTTTGACGCGTAATTTTTTGGCCGCTTGATATAGGTCGCTGTGATAAAAGCGCTTAGCCTCAGAAAAAGAGGTAAATTCAAAAATCATATGCTCCTGATGAGCCTCTCCTTCGAGGTTTTCATACTGCCCAGCCCAAGCTACAATTTTGGGGTTGAATGGTTTTACTGCTTCTTCAGCTGCTTTGCCGTACTCTGCATATATATCGTCATCAGTGATTGTAAGATGTGCGATAAGGTATCCTTTAGGCATTCTATTTCTCCCAACTGTTTTCGGTGTTTATAACGACAAAAAGAGACACGTGTTACTATACTTTTGATTCAATTTGGATCTCGGAGGATGGAGGTTGACGGTATTCATTTTGCTGGGTAATCATCCAACCAGGGTAGTAAGGCGGTAGTGCACTGACGTTATCAAGACGCTCTAACTCGTCGGCACTTAACATAACTTCACAAGCCCCCAGATTGTCTTTGAGTTGCTCCATACGTTTCACACCGATAATGACACTAGTTACTGCTGCACGGCTCAATAACCAAGCCAAGGCAATACGGCTAACAGAAACCCCTTTAGCCTGTGCAATGGCCCGCATTTCTCTAACACACTGCCAGGCTCGATCTAATTCCACGGGTGGAAAGTTGAAGTTATTGCGCCTCGCGCCTTTTTCCGTTGGTGCGCCGGGGCCAAATTTTCCGGATAATAAACCGCCAGCTAGTGGCGACCAAACCAGCAAGCCTAATTTCTCTTCTTTAACCAGAGGCAATAGTTCTCGTTCAAGATCGCGTCCGGCAATAGAGTAATAAGCCTGAAGAGTCTGAATTCGGCTGGTATGAAGCGCTTGGCTTAGGCCCAGTGCTTTACCGATACGTCCTGCGTTCCAGTTTGAAACCCCTATATAGCGCACCAAGCCTTGCCGGGTTAGATCATCTAATGCCCGCAGAGTTTCCTCAATAGGCGTGATGGGGTCACTGGCGTGAATTTGGTATAAGTCAATATGATCCAGTTGTAACCGCTCCAAGCTTTGTTGAACGGAGTCCATAATATGGTTCCGTGAAGCGCCTTTTTGATTGGGTTTCGGTCCCATTAGTCCCCCGGTTTTTGTCGCAAGAATCACTTCATCGCGAGGTATGGCGATTTCTTTGAGTGCTTGCCCAACAACACACTCTGACTGACCGTGAGAATATATGTCAGCAGTATCAATAAAATTAACACCTGCTTCTAAAGCGCATGCTATCAACTGATTCGCTTCAGTTTGTTTCACTGCACCTATACATGACCACTTTCCGGCATCACTATTGCCACCTAAGGTCATGGTGCCGAGACAAAGCTCAGAAACATAAAGGCCGGTTTGACCTAATCGGTTGTACTTCATGTTCTTCTCCTGACTCTAAAATTTACAGAATTCGGTATCATGCAATTTATAAGGAATCTGACAGTCGCAACGATCTAGCGACAGAGGCCACACGAGCACCATAGCGGCAGGCTGTTTCCAGATCCCCAGCGGACATTTCTTCAGCTGGCGCATCAGCAGGCGTTTGCCCCATAGGGGCAATGTAAGATCCCAGCCAATTGAGATCGTTTCGATCAGATGTTTTCAGGTTAGCCGGTTTGATATCCATACTGACCCAGATACCACCGTGCTGTGCAGCAAGAAGTACGAAATAATTGAGAGTATTGAGCTTATCCCCATTGATACTTGCACTGGTGGTAAAGCCGCCGAAGATTTTGTTCTGCCAACAGCCTTCAAACCAAGCTTTGGAGGAGGCATCGGCAAACTTCTTGAACTGCCAACTGGGACCTCCCATGTAGGTGGGAGAGCCAAAGATAATGGCATCAGCATTAATGAGCGTTTTCCAGTCTTGCTCAGTGAGTTCTCCTTCTTGGTCAATGCTAATTAGTTTAGCTCGTGCACCTTCGGCCACGGCCTCGGCCATTCGTTTGGTGTGAGCATAGCCAGAGTGATAAACCACGACGTTATAAACAGGAGGATTGTGTTCTTTCATTATTATGTGCCTCAGTGGGAATTACTTATAGATGACAGATGAGGCTAGATTATTGGTTTGATTAAAATAGATAAAGTAGTATAAAAATAACTAACTGTTATAATTTTTAGTAACAATGAAGAATCTCAATATCTTAACTATTTTTTGTCGAGTGGCCGAAATGGCTAGTTTTACCCGCGCTGCTGAGGTGTTGGGGATCCCAAAAGGGCGGGTCTCCGTAGTGGTTCGCGATTTAGAAAAAGAATTGGGGGTGGCATTATTTCACCGTACCACTCGTAGCGTTAAATTGACTGAAGATGGCCAAGCATTCTATGCTCGCGCGGCAGATCTTTTGGTCGAAGCGCAAGAATTAGAGATGATGTTTGTTACCAAAGAAGCTGCTTTGGTGGGCAAGCTAAGAGTCGATATGTCAACCGAACTGGCTCGAAGTGTCGTCATCCCAGCTCTCCCTCAACTGCTTTCTATTCATCCCGAACTGGAACTGGAGCTTTCCAGTACTGACCGCCGGGTCGATCTGGCACGTGAAGGTTTCGACTGTGCCATTCGTTTTGGGCCTGTCGTCGATGAGACCCTAGTGGCAATACCATTAGGTCGATTGCGCATGATTAATGCTGCCAGTCCCGACTATCTGCGTAGCCATGGCACACCACACACACTAAGTGACCTCATCACCCAGAGACATGAAATGGTGCATTACAGCCAAATCCTTGGTGGTGAACAAGTGGGTTGGGAATACCCTGATAAAGATGGTTATAAGTTGCTTGCTTTGCCGGGTGCGGTACAAGTAAACAATGTTCAAGCTTACCATGAGTGCGGATTGGCAGGGATTGGGCTTATTCAGGCCGGGCAACCGACTCTTAATGTTCATATAGAAAATGGGAGACTAGTGGAGGTTTTACCAAACTTGCGTCCTGAACCACTTACAGCTTCCTTAGTCGTTGCCCATCGGCGTAATCTTTCAAAACGAGTTCGGTGTTTTAAACTGTGGTTGGAGGAGATCCTAGAGCCTTATTTCGTATAGAAAGTATCGTTTTTCTTTATGGCTTCGAAAGCCAGTTACTCTTTCCCTAATTCGCTCGTGAGTAAAAAAGTGCCGAATACACGAATAAAAAAGGAGTATGAAGGTTAATTTTTTAAATATTCGACAAGAAATGGGCCTGTCACAGATTTTGGTTCCTCCAGTATGCCAGCAGGTTTCCCTTGATAGATGATCTTACCCCCGTATTTCCCAGCTCCCGGACCCATTTCAATGACATAATCAGCCGCTGCGATCATATCGAGATTATGTTCAACGACGATGAGTGTGAGCCCTTGGTCGGTGAGAGTGCCGAATAATTGTATAAGATGCTCTATATCTTGCATATGAAGACCCGATGTGGGTTCATCAAACACGTATACTCGGCTGCTGAATCCAAGTTCTTTTGCCAGCTTTAGTCGTTGTCTCTCGCCTCCCGACAAGGTTGATAGTCTTTGTCCTATCTGCATATATCCGAGTCCCACTTGTTCCATTCGTAGCATCTTATCTCTAATCTCTGGTTTGCTATCAAATAGATGACGGACATCGGGTACACACATGCGCATCACTTGATCGATGGCATATCCTTTGACTCGGATGGCGCGGGCTTCTTCGTTATAACCCGAACCGTTACAAATCTCGCATATAGATTCAACGGTATCAAGAAAGGCCAGATCGGTGCGGACTACACCACGGCCTTTGCAAATAGGGCATGATCCGGTGGCATTGTTACTAAATAAGCCAACGGGTTTACCACTTTGGCGAGAAAATAACCGACGAATATCGTCCAGTATGCCTAAGTAGCTGGCGGGGGTTGAGCGGGATGAGCCACGAAGCTCAGTCTGGTCGATGACAATAACGTCAGAATGAAGTCCCGGTAATATTCGGTTCGTGAGTGTTGATTTGCCCGATCCAGCAACACCGGCGACAACTGTCATCACCCCAAGTGGAATATCGATCGACAAATCATGTATGTTGAACATGGATTGGTGTTTGATGCTGAGCCAGTCAGAGGGGATTCGGGGCGCTGCATTAATCACGTGTGGCTTGCGAAAACTCCGTCCAGTTGCTGTTTCTGTTGCTTGTAGTTCGGTTACTGAGCCCTGATAGACGACTTCTCCACCTGATTGGCCGGACTGTGGACCCATGTCGATAACTTGTTCTGCGATGCTGATTAGGTCGGGATCATGCTCGACCATAAGGACGCTGTTGCCTTTGTCTCGCAAGCGTATAAGTAACTCGCCTAGATGGCTAACGTCACGAGCATGTAGGCCGATGCTGGGTTCATCAAAAATATAAGCGATATCGGTAAGACTGCTACCCAGGTGGCGGATCATTTTTATTCGCTGTGATTCACCGCCTGATAAACCAGATGTACCGCGATCCAGGCTGAGATAATCGAGGCCAATATCGATCATGCTTTCTAGTTTTTCTATCATCGGTGATAGGAGCTGTCGCATCCCAGGTTCTTTTATTTCACGCAAAAAATCTAGCAGGTCGCTTGTTTCCATGGATGCACATTCGGCAATGTTGTGTTTTGCGATCCGGCAAGTCAGCACCGTAGGATTAAGGCGAGCACCATCGCATGCGGGGCAGGGACCACTTGTTGTGACGTGTGACAGAGCCTCACGTTCGATATTAGAAAGTTCACTTTCTTCTCGTTCCAGAAATGAACGGCGCAAACGAGGTAATACACCTTCATAGGTCGTTGTTTTTGGCCATCCAGGTTTAGGTGCTGTGACAGGGGTACCTTCTTCTACGGTGAGTCGTTTCCATTCCTCGTTGGTATAACACTTTAGTGGTTTGTCTGTATCAAAGAAGCCGGATAAAGCATAGCGTTTCCAACGCCAAGAAGAAGGCTCGAATCCGGGAAAATGGATGGCACCTTCATTTAGCGAGCATTCGCGATCAAATAGTGCATTTTCATCTATTGTCCGTACCGTGCCTAACCCTTGACATTGTGGGCACATACCCTGTGGATTATTGAATGAAAACAAACTGGATTCACCGATATGTGGTTTCCCTATGCGCGAGAAAAGTAGACGCAGTAGTGCGTAGATCTCAGTCACGGTTCCGACAGTGGAACGAGCATTGCCAGCCAGCCGTCGTTGATCAATGACGATTGATGCAGGTAAATTTTCGAGATGATCCGCATCGGGTTGGCCCAAATTAGGGAGTCGATTGCGAACGAAGGTTGAATAGGTTTCTGCGAGTTGGCGCTGAGATTCGGCCGCAATAGTATCGAACAAAAGTGATGACTTACCTGATCCTGACACTCCAGTAAATGCAACAATTTGGTATTTAGGAATATTGAGGGTTACATTTTTAAGATTATGGGTTCTGGCTCGAATAATCCGCATGCTCCGATTAGTCATGCTTAGTTCCTTCCTGCTGTAATCCCCTGACGGCTTTATGGCAGAGTTCTGCAAATATTGCTTGTTCTCCTGAAGTCATGACCGATGCGACCCACTGCGCAGCATCATGCCGTTGTCTGGCTGCACGTTTCAGGAACGCATATCCCTGTTCACTTAATTGTGTTGCCTGAGCACGACGATCAGTATCATCTGACATTTGTTCTACCAGTTCTAAATCTTTGAGCACGCGCAGAGACTTTGACAGTTGAGTTCGAGAAATCCCGAGTCGTTGGCTAATGACTGACGGGCGCAAAGCTCCGTTAACCCGCAGTACTTCCAGAACGTCATACTGTGACCACGTGATGGCTTCTGGTGTAAAGCGATTGCGGCGAGCGACTAATTCACATTGCAGAAGCGAGAGAGCTACCTCTAGTTCTGAGATTTTTCCAATAGTCATTTTGAATTTAATATGATTTCTTTTTGGCAATTATATTAAAATATAATTGCTATTTAAAGTCTATATATTGAAAATATAGTTTCTTTTTGGAAAATTGTGGGTTGTCGTTTACTTCGTCAGTATTTCCGCATCCATTATGAGATGAGAATATATACTGTGAACCTGTTGACGAAATGTTTCTGGTACGGGGGACCTGACGCAAAATATTTTCTGAAAAATACACATAGGCAAGATCTATCGGTTGTAGCCCTTGAGTTCAAGGGCAAAAAGGGGACTATTTTAGGGAGAGCATTTGTTTTTTGTTTGTTTATCTAATTGATTTTGCAAAAAAGATAACAAGGTGCAGAATAGCTATTATTTATATCTACAAGGAGTTTTGTCATGAAGATGATGGCTCATCGTCTCATCGCTGTATTGTTTGCATGGGTAGGGCTGCAAGTGCCTTTGAGTTATGCTCAAAATGCTCCCCATTTGCTCATGCAACAATCGGGTGGCTATGCGTTGCAAGTCGGCGCAGTCCGAGTGACTGCCCTGAACGATGGTACTGTACCGCAAGATGCTAAAAAATTGCTGCGCCATATCAGTTCTGCACAGATTGATAAATTGTTAGCGCACAATTTTCAAAGTAATCCTGTTGAAGGTTCTATCAATGCTTATTTGATCCAGTTGCCGCAGCATACTGTATTGGTTGATACCGGAGCCGGACAGATGTTTGGTCCGGGCAAGGGCGGCCATGTGTTAGCGGATCTGGCTGCGTTGGGCATTAAACCGGATGATGTGACCGATATTTTGCTCACACACGCGCATGTGGATCATACGGGAGGTTTGATTAAAGATGGCAAACCAGTGTTTACGAAAGCGACCGTTTATATCGGTAAACCTGATATTGATTTCTTTTTTGATAATGCACAGATGAAAAACTCACCTTATGGTCAAGGTTACTTTACGGGCGCTCGGACGACCTTAAAACCGTATTTGGATGCCAATAAAGTTAAAACTTTTACTGGGAGTGAGCTCATACTCCCGGGGATTACGGCTACGGTGCATCCTGGGCATACCCCTGGGGCAGCGTTTTATCGCTTAGATAGTGAAGGTGACAGTATCACTTTCGTTGGTGATATTATTCATATTGCGGCCGTTCAATTGGCTCATCCTAAAGTAACGATCATCTACGACCAAGATCAAGCCAAAGCGCGAGCTGTACGAATTTCGGCTTTTGCACAGTTTGCCAAACAAGGTGAATTGATCGCTGCGCCGCACCTATCTTTTCCGGGCATAGGGCACTTGCGTCACGATGGTAGTGGCTATGACTGGATCCCTGTGGACTATGTAAACCGTGCCGCCGAGTCCGTTAATTAAGCGAACGGTTTATGAGACGTTATCTTATCTATATGAATGGCTGGGATCATACCCAGCCTTTTTGTGGATTGGATGTCAAATTCGTATGGCACGTTCTGCATCCTCTTGAATCCTTACTGATTAATCACTATATAAAGTATGGATATCAGACAAATTGATTCAAAGGTGAAATATGACATGCCATCATGATGATTTAAAAGCAATTATGGATAAAATAGGCCCCTATCAAGGGAGTGGTCAACGCCATATCTGTGCGGGTTGTGCTTTTCTTTTAGGGGCTCAGCATCGTAAACACGGTATGCCATTTAATCCGGGGGCCATTGAATCTTTACCTGAGAGTCAGGCTAAACCGCAACGGCATAAAAATGCTTATGAGGCCTATAAGCTGGGATTCGAAAGTTGTGATTAACAACGAGTAGAACAAAAGAGTGGGGCGCAATTTACCGTGTAAGTGATGCGGTTCAAATGGAATATGGTTTATTCGATTCAAAAGTAGTGTTAGCCCCCACCACGATCTATTTCTGTTCGACTGAGTTTAATGCTCCTCCCTTTGCAATGCTGCTGTACTCTTTTTTATGATGAGCATCATTAAGTTATGCTATCTGACTGGATTAAAAAGCAGCGCACAGGTCATAATGGTTGTGCCTTCTGATGGGCTGATTGAGTGAATGATAATAGAGAATGAAGGGTCGGTTGCTGATTCATCTATGGTCTGCATGATGAATAAACGAGCAAAAATTAGCATTCGGTGAGAGCCTATTGTAAGGTGAAACTGTAGATTCGGTTCGGTGATTGCATTGACATGTATTAGAACAAATTTTAGGCATGAAAGAGTAATCGGTCCTATTGAAAGTTAATGGTTTACAACCAAACTAAATTGAGAGGAAAAACGATGTCGGAATTTAAAGATAAAGTTGTTCTTATTACGGGGGGAGCGGCTGGGCTTGGTAAATGTTTAGCTGAAAACTTCGCGAAGGAAGATGCCAAAATAGTCCTCGTAGATATTAATCATGATAAGTTAGAAGAAACAAAGGCAGCACTTAATTTAGGTGATCGGTGTATTACCGTTTCTGCTGATGTATCCAAAGAATCTGAAATCATTAAATATGTAGAAAAAGCGAAGCAACATTTCGGGAAAATTGATATTTTCTGTAACAATGCGGGTATTGTCATTAATCAGCAGATCAAAGAAACTGATGAAGCTAGCCTAGATAAAATCTGGGGAATTAATATGAAAGGTTTCTATCTGGGCATGAAACATGTCATTTTGGCAATGGAAGAAAATGGTGGAGGCGCAATTGTGAACACAGGCTCCGTTGATTCATATTCTGCCGCTATCGGAAACGCGTTATATACATCTTCAAAATATGCCGTGTTAGCGATGACTCGTTGTGCTGCATTAGAGGAAGCTGATAAAGGTATCCGAGTTAATTTAGTCTGCCCGGGACCGATTAATACTGATTTAATGAGAGATTTTGAAAAAAGGAAAAATCCGGATAATCCTCAGGCTATTATTGATAGCTTTAGCTCTCAGATCCCATTGGGAAGATATGCCGAACCTCAAGATGTCGTGAATGCGATTCTATTTTTAGCATCTGAAAAAGCATCTTATATTACTGGAACCAAAATAGTGGTTGATGGCGGCTGGACACACGAATAGTTGAATGTTTTTTGTAAAGAGAGCTGAACAGAGAGCTCTCTTTTTATCAGATTGAAACGATCTGCAACGTAATGACCCGTCCGAGTCATTCATGCTTAATCCACCTAAAAACCAGACAGCGTCAATAGTGCAGTTGATGTCGCAATTATGGATGCTTTGTTTGAAGTAATGCCTATAATCGATCAGTGTTGTTTGGGACTGATCTCATCAGTGACTGTTTCTAAAACTCCTCTATATTAGAGGTAAATCAGGTAGGGAGGGTAACCGATGGCTGTGGGATGGAGTCGTGATGGAAGTGTGCAGGAGCAGATCGATGCGAGTGTTGATGATGCGATCAGTCGAGCTCGGCAGGATCTTCCCAGTGGGGATAGCGCCAAGTATTGTGATGAATGTGGTGAGCTTATTCCTGAAGCCCGGCGTCAGGCTGTGCCTGGGGTGCGTATTTGTCTGAAATGTCAGGCAGAACGTGAAAAAAACCAGCAAGTTGAGGCCGGTTATAATCGTCGGGGCAGCAAGGATAGCCAGTTACGTTAAATTACATAGATCGTTTATCCGAACAATTGGGTTATTGATATTGAGGGATCGTGCTACTTTAGTTTTTATTCATATCAGTTATCCATGAACCTGCAATATTTTTGATATTTTCCCCGCTGTTGATGCCCCCATCATTTGAAAATATTTTTCGGCTGACCTGCTTCCCTTAATTTAGTCCACTCCAAATCTAACTAAAAGGCGTCTAGGAAATCAGCGGTGATTCTATGAGTGGTCTATTATTTGCGGCTATGTTAGTTTAAGAAGGCTTTTTGAGCGTTTGGTAATTTTTATCTTGAGTTTGAAATGCATATCAATTTCTAGGCAATATTATCAACAAGACGCAATGCCAAAGAGAGTTTGACTATTTAAATACCGGCCTATTATTTATGGATAATCAAAGTCAAGAAGTCCTTCATCATCTTGTTACCCTCATAGAAAACATGATTCAAAATGATGCTGATGTGAAAACTAACCTCCCGGATGTTCATGTTTTTCGACGAAACACCCCAACATCACCTCAACATTGTGTTATTCCACCCAGTATCGTAGTTGTAGTACAGGGTGAAAAACAGATGTACGCTAATGATAAAATATTTACTTATAATGCTTCCCATTTTTTATTATCGTCAATCGAACTTCCCGCTAGTTCGGAAGTCGTTGAAGCCAGTCCAGATAAGCCTTGTTTAGGTATTGTTGTTCCTTTGGATATGAAGCTCATATCCGATATCCTTCTGGAAAGTGACATTCAATTTGCGATTGAAGAGCATGTTGAGGGCTGTATTACTATTGGTCAGCAAAGCATTGGTATTCTTAAATCGTTATTGCATTTATTGGAATTAGCCGATGAACCGGAAACTATTACCCAACTTGCCCCTCTTTTTATGCGCGAGTTGCATTATCGGCTTTTATTGAGTGATCAAGCTGTTAAGTTAAAGCAAATGGTGTTGCAACGAACTCAGGCTGATAAAATAGCCAAGACGATTGAGTTTATTAAGTTCAATTATATGCGACCGATTCGGGTTTCGGATTTGGCGTCATCGGTGCAGATGAGTCCCCAAACATTTCATCATCATTTTAGAGGGATTACGGATATGAGTCCCTTGCAATACCAAAAGTGGTTAAGATTAACTGAAGCCAAGCGATTAATGCTTAACCAACATCTTGGGGTGGCTAAAGCTGCGTATCAGGTAGGGTATGAGAGTGTTTCGCAATTTAGTCGGGAATACAGCCGTATGTTTGGGGCCTCTCCGAAAAAGGATCTCTCGAATTCTCAAACGAGAGTGAAGTCTGCGGGTTAGGCCCCTATTGTCGTTTACGTATCCGTTGGTAGATTGTGATGAATTTAAACGATATCGTTGGTGTGTGAATAGGGGATTGTTCCCCGAGGGCGATACTTTTCAACGATCGCCAGAATGAATACCGGACACACTGTCATCATGGAGAATAGAACACCGATATAAACAGGTGCCATGATGCCCAGAGTGGTATTCATCATTAGAGTTGACAGCCAAGTTCCCAATGCAGTACCAACGTTTAACAGTGAAATAACCATAGATGAGGATAATGTTGGAGATTGTCCTGCATATTTTACGGCTTGGCTAGTCAGCAACGGATTGGCAGTAAGTCCTACCGCGCCCAGTACGGTAAATAATATCAGTGTTGGGATGGGGAGCGTCGAAAATAACAGTAGTCCGAAACAAGCCAACATCGAAAGAGCGGCCGTAACAATAGGTAAAGAATAGGGATGTTTATCCCCTAAACGACCGCCGTATATTGTTCCTATCAATGACGCCATGCCAAACAAACCTAAAGCCAATGGAATATACTGATTTGATAAGTGTGTATGCTCAATGAGCAGGGGCGAAATAAAACTGTATACAGATAATACACCGGCATTAATTGTTACACATGCCGCAAGTACTAACCAAAGTCGAGCGGACAGTAATCCTTTAAATTCTTGAGCTAAATTAGACTCTTTTTGGACCTCCTTCGGTTTAGGAATCGCCTTGAAGATTACAAAAGCTAAAAATATTGGAATAATGGCTAAGGCCCAAAATGAGAGCCGCCATCCTGAAAGTTGTCCGATAAAAGAACCTAAAGGAACGCCTAATACATTGGCTAACATTCCACCGCCAATGACAAGCCCCATCGCGCGGGCACTAGAGGATGCCCCAGCGGCTTGGGTGGCGACTACCGCCGCAGCTCCCCAAAATCCCCCCGTTGCAATGGCACTAATCACACGGCTGATCAGCATAATATCAAAATGGGTGGTTAGGGCTGCGAGCATATGTCCTATTGCAAAAATACATAGTGAAAGAATGAGAGTCGTTCGCTTGGAAATATGAAGGCTTAATAGAGCTACAAGAGGGGCCCCTATTATCATGCCAATAGCAAATAAGGTGACGGCTAATCCTGCCTGTGAGGTTGAAATATGATAGTCCATTGAGATTTCAGGTAACAGACCCGCAACGATAAACTCGGATGTCCCCATTAAAAATGTGCCTATCGTGAGCCAATAAATTAAAACTGGTAAGCGACTATTTTTAGATTTGTTCTTTTGCATGGAATTTCATATTCATCGTGAAAGTGTTGTCGAACTTTAGCAAGGTTTTGAGAGGCTATAGAGAAACAATGCACTGTTTTTTTTGCCTATTTATCTGAGGCAATGGTGGTTTATTAAATAGATGCAATGGACATGGATAGTCTAAATATTATGGGACACTGTTTTCTGAATTATTCAAATCATCATAAATAGAGAGCCCCCTTGGGGCTGTATGTCTGGTTATCCTCGCATTTTTAATAAAAGTATCAGCACCTATCATGTGAATTACCTAAACTTAAATGAATATTCAATGGCAGTGCTGTGAAAACATTGGCTGAGAGAGCTTTCGTTGTTCTGCCCATATGCGGGTCTTTAAAGTGGCCGGATAAGTATCGCTTAATTTTATCTATTGGTATGAATGCTGTTATGAGGGCCTCCGGGTCGTTGATGACAGTATTTTATCAAGTTAAACGCAGTCGCTTGAGTGAGATTTACGCTGTGGTGCCAAGCGGCTACCTATATGATTGGAGAACAACATGGCAGATCAATCAGGTTTATCGGCAATGGCTGAGACATTGAAAACTGCAGTAGGCGATTTAGCGTCGTTAGAGGTCATGACTTATACCGGTAGTATTTCTGCGGTAGTTAAGGATGGAAAGTTTCAGTGGGATAAATTGCTCCCTGACGGGGATACCACAGCGGATATTCATTTGCTCTTAGCCACTAAAATAGATATCGATGGTGATGCGACCCATTTTGTTGCTTCGGGGGAAATTCCACAATTTATGTTGGATACCCATGCTGAAGCGGTGCGTAATGGTTCTGAGTATCGCACGCAGATTATCAATTTTTTAGTCGGAAAAGTGTCTGGAATTATCGGTTAGTCCAACATTTGTTTTTGAAAAAATCGAGTCTAGGGCCATGGATGAATCAGCAATCAAGCCTCAAGAGACCTATCTTGACGTTTTGGTCTCAATTGAAAAACAGCTGGAAGTTAATCAAAAGGCCAATGTGATATTTGCGCTTCCTGAGACGGAAGCGCAATTTAAAACATTGCAACAAGATAAAGATTTTAAAAAAGTGGTTTGGCGGCGTTTATATGCTCTTGGTTATGCGGATCGAGCGAAGTTAAAAAGCCGATGGCAAAATGTTCCTGAGAGACGATTTATCTCAGCTAAGAGCCTGTATAAAAAGGCTGTTGAGCGATTTCAAAAAGATGCTGGGACGCAGCCGGATGGTTGGGTTGGACTTGAAACGTGGGAAAGTTTGCAGGAGTTGTTTACATTTGAGCATGATACACATCTGAACAAATGGCTTAAGCCTCAGTATCAGCATGTTTTGCATCGCGCGATTCATCTTAGGCTGATCATCTTGGGGTTCGCTGAAAAACCGGGCGGAAAGATCCAAGCTACTGGTACATCCCGAGCGCTGACGGCTGGGTTGGCTCGGTGTGCGGCGTTGCTTGGGCATTTAAATGTGGATCAGGCCGAAGCGTTTGCAACTTGTCTCGATTATATTTTTGACATTGATAAGTTAACCAAACGAGTTGCTAAAAATTTCAGTCATCTTCAGAGCTGGTCAGCTCTTTCTGATGGTGGGGGTGCTGTCGATGTGGCTGGATTCCTTAAAAGTTTACTTAAAATTGAACTCTGGCTTTATGGATTTGAGGGCATCATGCCTGGTCATCAAGGGCCTGAATATCAAGTGCGATATCTGCCCCCGGTGCAGCGGCATGTGAAAAAAGCACCTTTGGCAACGGCGTTAAGTGATTTTTTGGATGAGTTTAAGGTTGACGTTCCGAAGGAGACTCAACATCATTCATTTCGATTAATGGAACTGGCTTTAGTCCAGCTAGCTCAATTGGATGATGACACTATACGTCAGGTTCATGCCGCTGAGCGTAGCGCATTACTTTCAAAAAGCATCGAGCCATTAACGAACAAGCAACACCAAGATCTTCGAAAATACATGTGTAAAACTGGCTTTGGAAATTGGCTTTTTGACGGTCTAAAGCGGTTCTATCGATGGCTAAAAAGTGTGGCTAGTCATGTGATGCAAAGCATTTATGAATTCCGTCGTAAGTTAAAAATGCTAGCAGTTGCAGCTAAACGGATCGCATCGGATACCTTTAGTTTTGTTCGGCGAGGGATGAAAGTTCTGGTGGATGGCTTTAAATATCTGGTGCAGCCTGAATGGAAAATGTTTGATAAACCAGAAGAGAATGCGGTTTTACTTTGGCGCTCTGCGGATATGGATTCATTGGTCTTTGTGAATACTCAGGCTAGCGCTGAGCAAGTGCACGCGTTTAATGAACAGTTTCGTAAGATTATGATCCGGGTGAGAGCTGCGATAACGATTGCTAATTGGCTGGTTAATGAGGCGATAAATTTATTTAAAGATATGGCTATATCAGGCCCCTTGGCGATGGTTACATTGCTTATTAGAATTTATAAAATGCGTGGCAGTCAAGAGTTTGAATTAATGAAACAGGCATACATCACTTATTAAAGTTCAATATGGGATTGACAGGGATATCGTTTAATGAACTATCTATATTTAAATATTAATAACAACGATATAGATATTAAAAAGGTTTAAATGAAGCCATGTATTAATGAATGTGATAATAGAAAATAAAAATCATTCCTATCTTCAAGTTAAAAATATGCTATATGACTATGGCTGTAAACCACCTAAATTATAATCACGTTATTCGTAATTATCGTCAGTTATTGAAGTAATGCTTAATAGATCTATGTTTACTATTATTTTTTCTGCTGGATTGATCGCTGTTTACTCGATATATCTGATATATAATAAACGTGCTTTAGATTAAAATAATGACCATTAAAACCGGTTAAATTAACACATTAATTGGCTGTTAGCCCTATAGTTATTGTGTATGTACAATATATTTAATGGTGCTTCTATTTTATGATAATAGCGATTCATCTATGGATTAGACGTTTATTGAATAGTCTAAAAAAGGATTTTGTATGAAAAAGAAGATATTATTTATTCTGTTATCGATCTTGACTCTAAATTTTGCCATGATCGGAACATCGTATGCGCTCCAGTACCATAAAAACAGCCCTTTGATGTTCACTTTTAAAAGTTCTCATGGGTATTGGTTTGGATGTGGTCCGGTTCAGTGTACTAGCTCCGGAAATAAAACAGAATCTAAAGCGATGGAATATATTTATCTCCCTCGTAAACATGGTTCACCACGGCAAATTGGTCATTATGGAAGATGTACAGTTTATCAAAGTAACGGTGAACTCAGCGGGGGGGATTATAAAACCGATTGGGTGATCAAACGAATGAAACAGAAATGTTGATGGTCTTCACATGCGTTATTTTGGAAATGAATCATTCGAGCCGGGTTCTATAAAACCCGGCTTTATGGTTTGATTGAGTCAGCGTGAGGCATCATGTTTGGCCAAAATGACTTGACCATTACAGACTCATGTCTGACTTGCCTAAAGCAAGCTCAAATAGCGGTAAAACTCATCACGAAAGTTCAACAGACCTTAGAATGTTTGGGTTTACAGCTATCACGGAGTCACCGCAAAAGTTTTAAAAATATCGTTATGTCACATTGAGCTTATGAACTTGCGGGTTATTTATGCTCAACAATCCAATGTACCATCCTGCTCAGGTTAGTTGTAAGCATGAATTCTAAGCACGTCGAAATGCCATTATTTATTAGAAGGGGATGGTGAAGAGGCAAAGAAGCAGCAGACCTGGTGATTTTCATCAAACCGAATATGACATTGTCTTTTTAGGATCCTTTTGAGTGCTTGGCGAGCGCGTTGGATCCGGGATTTGGTCGCTGAAAGGCTCAGACCGTGTAATTGTGCAAATTGGGGTTGAGACATACCTTGGAGATCGCATTGTTCGATAATTTCTCGCTCCGATGGGGTCAGTCGTTTTAGGGCTTTTGGCAAGCACTGCGTCAGGCCATCGACGGCTGGAGGCTCATCGGTTGTATCAGCTAGAGGAAATTCCAACGAGCTATCAATGATCTGGCGGCCTGTTTTTCGTTGTTCATCTCGTAACAAATTATGCGCCACCCGAAATAACCAAGCCTGCTGATTGTGAATATCACAAAATTGTTTTTGCTGCTGCATTGCCCGTAAAAAGGTATCCTGCAAGACATCAAAACTAAGATCGGGATTTCCGCTTTTTTGGCATAGCCAGTGATATAGCTTCGCTTCGTTCTGGCTCCAACTCTGCATGAGGCAGGGGACTGCGGCGTGTTCAACTTGATTGATCATGGCATTGTTTTTACTTGGGGTGTGAGCGAATAACGGTTGATTAGAATGCTATCAACATTACACCTATAACAAGAAACTGCCAAGGTGAGGACGGGCGGATGTGATGTCCGCTTGAGTATTGTCACGAGGTGAGCTGCGTGACGCCACTGTTTTTAGATAAGAGTAGATTGGAGTACAAGTGATAATTGATCATAGAGTTGTAGATAAATGAAAGGAAAGGATCACTTAGGCAGTATTCATGCGTTTATAGTTACCGCGCAATTGGGGAGTTTTACGGCTGCGGCAGAAAGGCTGCGTTTGACGCGGTCGGCTGTGGCTAAAAGTGTGAGTCGCTTAGAAGAAGGATTGGGGCTAAAACTGTTTCATCGTTCTACCCGTCGTTTGAGTTTAACCGTGGATGGTGAATTCTATTTATGCCGCTGTAAAGAAGCTTTTGGAATTTTAGAAAATGCGGAAGCGGTTTTAACGGAACATCTTGAAAAACTTTCAGGACGACTTCGGGTTGATCTTCCGGCTGCGTTTGGTCGACAGCGTGTTTTGCCATTATTACTTGAGATTTCGCAGCAACATCCATCACTTTCGTTGGCGGTGACATTTAGTGAACGTTTTATCGATTTGATCGAAGAAGGCGTTGATTTTGTGGTACGGATCGGAGAGCTAAAAGATAGTAGCGAACTGATCGTTCGGCCACTAACGACCCAAAAGCTTGTGATATGTGCAGCTCCGGATTATCTGGCTCGTTGTGGTGAACCACAATCGATTGAAGAAATCCAACTGCATCAATGTCTTTTAGGGTTTCGTAAAGATCAGGCTGTGATTTGGTATTTGAAACAGCCTAATGGCCAAGCCTATTACTATACGCCGCCAGTGGGGCATGAATATGGGGATGGGGATGCATTGCTCGCAGCTGCTCTGGCCGGACAGGGGCTTTGCCAATTGCCGCAATGGCTGGTGGGTGATGATTTGGCTCAAGGGAAACTGGTGGAAGTCTTAAGCCAGTATTCGGGATATGAAATACCGATTTATATCCTTTGGCCCAAAAGCAGTCATATGTTGCCAAAAATTCGTTACACCATTGATTATTTACTGCAAAAGGCCCAAAACGGTGTATTTGATTGAGTGCTGCCAGACTCAATGATAAGAGATCTGGCAGCTGTATTATAAATTAATGCCGGTAGGCGCTCTTTTAGCGCGCTTCATAAGCCGGAAAGTCAGTGTAGCCTTTTTCGTCACCGCCGTAATATGCTTCTCGATCTGCATTCGCCAGTGGCCAGTCATTTTGCATGCGTTCCACCAAATCTGGATTTGGAATATAAGGCTGACCGAATGCCACTAAATCCAGTTTATCTGATTGTAGATATTCTTCAGCTTTTGCCTTATCGAAACCACCTGCAATGATCAGTGCGCCTTGATAGCTGGCCCGGAATTTTTCAATGAAACCATCTGGAATCGCCTGAGCTCCCAGTGTTTTTTGATCACTAAGATGAACGTAAGCCAGATGACGTTTCGATAATTGATTAGCCAAGTAAAGCCAGGTTTCTTCTTCCTGAGCGAATGGGTGCATGTCACCAAAGCGTCCGAAAGGTGCGAGCCGGATTGCCGTATGTTCAGAACCAATGGCGTCGCAGATGTCATCCACAATTTCTAGAGCAAATCGGGCTCGGTTTTCAATGTTTTGGCCGCCATAGTTATCTTGACGCGTATTCAGTGCCGCATTGATAAATTGTTCCAGTAGATATCCATTGGCCCCGTGTATTTCAACCCCATCAAATCCGGCTTGCATTGCGTTTTTAGCGGCCTGAACAAAATCGTGTTTGATCTGTTCGATGCCGGCAATCGATAATGCTTCGGGTTCGGATACGTCGACCCGTCCCGGCTGGCCCTGTTCATCAATAGCAAAGCAATGACCGTTCACGGCTTTTTGAGCGACCGAGCTGACCGGAGCCTTTCCGTTGGGTTGTAAACTGGTATGGGACATGCGTCCGACATGCCAGAGTTGGATAAATATTTTCCCGTTTTTGCGATGGACCGCTTCAGTCGTTTTCTTCCATCCATCTACTTGGGCTTCGGTATAAATCCCGGGAGTGTATAAAAATCCCTGTCCCTGACGAGAAATTTGAGATCCTTCCGTGATGAGCAGTCCGGCGGATGCGCGCTGCGCATAATATAATGCGGTATTGTCATCGGCTGCATCCTGAGCATTACTGATACGGGCCCGGGTCATTGGTGCCATCACGACTCGGTTGGTTAGTTCGATGTTTCCAAGTTTAAAAGGAGTAAATAGTTTGCTCATAGTTATACCTCATATTTATATCTGAGCTTGACCGATAAAATTAAATTTCGCTAATGAACCCATTGAATGCAAGACACTGGATAATTTTTCGTCAGCATTACGAGTTAAACGCATTCAAATGGTTGTCAAAATAATCCACTCAAGGTGAAGTGCATCGTATTGTGAGCTGAGCTGGCGTTGTTTAATGAGGAGGGGTGAGCAATCACATAATGCCTAGGGAAAAGGGATGGCCTGTTGAACGATGACATATGGGCTTGAATAGATACCTGTGAGTTGATAGCAAAATAAAGTGCTGTTTAGGCACTTTGATAGACATAACTATGCTGGAATTTATTTGAGAAATAAATAGCTATAAATTCACAATATTGGCGAAAAAAAATCAACAATAAAGTGATGTATCAGTCTATCGGGTCTCAATGTAGTCGAGTGGGGAACATCACAGATCCAATGTCAGTGAGACGATTCTTTCGCCAATATAGCGAGAAGATGAATAGGATTTTAATCTAATCTGTAGAATGTATTTCAAGTTAATAGAATTGTATATATATTAACCTATTCTATGTGTTCTATATTTATAGATTGATTTTATAACCATTCGTGATTCATTTCTTAATGAAAAAATTTTTAATTGCTGAATACATGGAAAATAATTAACTATATAAATAAAGTATAATACAAATTTAATATTTTTATGGTTAATGCAAATAATAGACATGGTTTTTTAAATCTATGTATCTAATTATTTTAGATAACTAATTGAATTTAAAGTAATTAGTTTAATTTAAATAGCTGTGTGAAACTAATAATTATGGGATAAATTAAATAGAGTTATTCATTTACTTATTTATTAATAGTTGGTTGGACTTAATTTCTTATTTGAATCACTAAATTCAGGTGGTATAACTTGGCAAGTTAAAGTATGAAATAGCAATAAATTCAATTGTATTTAATATTAAAATATGAAGTAGATGGAACTCATGAAAAAATTATTAATTGCTGGATTATGGATGAGTACAATGACTTTGTCGGGTTGTGCTACATTAGATAAAATAACTGCACCATTGGCTTATACTTCAGGAAAAGAAGTTAAAGCTGAGCAATTGAATAAATTTAAACCCGGTGTGACTAAAAAATCAGAAGTTGTCGCGGTGATTGGTGAACCTAGCAAAAAAGAGATGCTTGGGAATACCGAAATTTGGCGTTATCACTATGTATTTGTGCCACCTCTGCCAGGTCAGAAAAATATTAATGAAGACACGGTCTTTGAATGGAGTGCCTCTTCAAAATTACTCAAAGCGTATAAAACTGAAAGTGCTGATTCAATCCTTTAATTCCTTCTGAATTTTAAGAGGGTCAGAGTTGGCCCTCTATCATTCGTTCCATTCGGAAATGAATAGAATGCTACCTATTGTAACACGGTTATAGCCAAAGAGACATGATTCTTAATGAATTCATTGGCGTAGTGTTTGATCCTCTGCTGCATACATCATGTTGCTCGATATAAGCGGTATAGCTGTATATGTTGTTACCTAAATCATGGGTTATATTCAACGGCTTGATACATATGGTGTATTCATGAGGTTTTCGCTTTTGCAGGCGGGGAAACGACCGTTCGAAATAGAGCCTTTATCCCGATTCATGACAAAAGAGGAATTTTTATCTCTCGAGATCACATACATTATTTTTAGGTCACTTCTTCGGGCTGCATTTGGCACTCATGGAGCCGGTGTTCGCTATAACTTATGTCGTTTGTGACACATCACTGGTCTGCCCTCGGTAAATGCACGACACGTGTTGCAAAAGCTATCATAAAAGCGCAATACGCCCTAATAAGCATCAATCGTTTACAAAAGCGATCCTTTATGGTGCGTTTGCTCAATTATTGGTGATCACATTTAATGCTTTTTTCTAATCCACGTTCGCTAACAGCGCATAATGCGTTCTTTGCGACAAAAAATTTGTTTACTCACGTCATTACATTCATGTCAATGGAATATCAAAAATAAAATTTTTCATATTTTTCATTATATTACGTGTTTTTAAGCGTCTTTATCCATGATAAGACTTTTGTATGGTTATATTGGAATAATCTATGCAATAGCAGAACCGATAACAGGAAAGCCTTATCGCTATATTCTTATTATTTTTCAAATGTTCAGAGAATATAGCGTTGGTTAGATTCGCATTATTTAAGGGATTCCTTTGCGTTTAGTCGGTTATTAAGAGCAATGTACATTTGATCTTGAGTAAGCAAGGGCAGGCCCCTTTTGATCAGTTGTTGCAAGGTGCGATTAATGAGAGTTCATCACGTCAGGGAATAGAAGAGTTAACAAAGGAGATCGATATCATGAGGAAATTGTCTTCGGTACTACTAGTAAGCTTGATTGCTGGAGTACCTGTTGTGGCAATGGCTGATACGCCGGTGACTGCCGATACAGTACAAACTAACTTGAACTTTGTATGGACATGTGTCGCTGCGTTTTTAGTCTTTTTAATGCAGGCAGGTTTTGCTCTGGTTGAAATTGGGATGACTCGAGCCAAAAACGCGGCCAACATCTTAATGAAAAATATGATGGACTTTTGTATCGGTTCATTAGCCTTCTGGGCAGTTGGTTTCGGTTTAATGTTTGGGGTCACCAATGGTTTATTTGGTACCACTGATTTCTTCTTTAGTGGGGCAACCGGTGATAACGAAGCATGGAATTATGCGTTCTGGATGTTCCAGGTCGTATTCTGTGCAACTGCTGCAACGATTATTTCCGGTTCGGTTGCTGAACGAACTAAGTTTAGTGCGTATTGTGTGTATTCGTTTTTTGTTTCAGCCCTTATCTATCCGATTTTCGGAAGTTGGGCGTGGGGCAGCTTGTATCATGGCGGCGGTTGGTTGGAAGGCTTAGGCTTTATCGACTTTGCTGGTTCAACAGTGGTGCACTCAATGGGCGGTTGGTTAGCTCTGGCTGGTGCTGTTGTTGTGGGTCCTCGCTTAGGTAAATTTGATAAAAACGGAAAACCTCGTGCGATCCCTGGCCATAATATCCCGTTGGCTGGTTTAGGCGTATTCCTGTTGTGGTTCGGTTGGTATGGATTCAACCCTGGTTCAACAACAACAGGTGACTCTTCAATTGCTTCAATTGCGGTGACTACCACTTTGGCTGCTGCTGCATCGGCTGTTTCATCAATGCTTTATACTTGGATGAAACATGGTAAGAGCGATGTGGGCATGACCATGAATGGTGCTTTAGCCGGTCTGGTAGGTATTACAGCGGGTTGTGCTAACGTTACTCCATTATCATCTGTGATCATTGGCTTAGTTGCCGGTATTCTGGTTGTGATTGCGGTTGCATTCTTTGATCGGATTAAAGTTGACGATCCAGTCGGTGCCGTTTCGGTTCACGGTGTCTGTGGGGCTTGGGGGACATTAGCTGCAGGTCTGTTTGATAAAGCGGGTTTCTCATGGCATACCGTAGGAATTCAGGTCGTTGGTATTGTCGCTTGTTTCTTGTGGGCCTTTATCGCTGGTTTGATTTTGTTCAAAATCATCGATGTGGTTATTGGAATGCGTGTTTCCAAAGAAGAAGAAATGGCTGGTTTGGACTATGCCGAACATGGTGCAAACTCATATCCTGATTTCCATACAATGAATGTCTCTGCTGGTGTTCACATTGGCTCAGGTAGTACTGATAAAGAATAATGATTGAAGAAGGTATGGCAAACATGCCTTCTTGATGATTACTTTACGATTGAATTCTGAAACCTGATTGTATTAGAAATACAGTCAGGTTTTTTATTATCTGAATCACCACTGATTTCTAGACATCTTTTAGTGAATCATCGGGCCGAATAAAATCGAGAACTGTGATTGCAGATACCTATAAATAAACTGAACACATTATAAATAGTTTTAATAATATTCGAAATGAGTAAATTTTAGGCTTGTTATCTATTGGAGGCCATTGAGGTCTCAAAATTAGCCGGAACTTGAGTGTCGAATAGGGGGAATGCTGCGGCAGAATGATTATTCTGTTTCGCAGAGTGATTGTTTTTCTATTCATCGCTACGAATGCGCGATATGAATTGCTACACAGATATAAACTAAATAAACTCAAAGTGGTGGCGTCCCCTGCGAGATTCGAACTCACGTCTAAGACTTAGGAGGTCCTTGTTCTATCCTGCTGAACTAAGGGGACATCTGGGTAAAACAATAAATACGTGTTGGAGTATACTGATTTCTTGGGGGGGAGTGAAGAGCTGGGTCGGTAACCGCTTAATCTTTCATCATTTTGCTAAAGTGAGTGCTAGTTTGGGGGTCATTTTAAAGAATTGAGGCACCGTAATGGATCTGTTATTTCTTGGAACGTCTGCCGGTGTTCCGACAAAAACACGTAATGTGAGTGGCTCTGTCATCCGTGAGGCCTTTGGTAAAGGGTGGTATTTGATTGACTGTGGTGAAGCAACTCAACATCAACTTTTACATACCAAGCTTTCGCTTAATACCTTAAAAGCCATTTTTATAACCCATATCCATGGGGACCATTGTTATGGGTTATTGGGGCTATTAGCTAGTGCCGCGATGAATGGCCGTACAGATCCTCTAAAAATTATCGCTCCGAAAGGGATCGCAGAGTGGGTGATGGCCACCCAGCGTTATACTCAATTATATATTCCATATGAGCTGGAGTTTATCTGCTCGGATACGTTTCCTTATCTCAAATTCGAGGCAATGACAGTCACTTGTCAGCCTTTATCACATCGGGTCCCTTCATATGCTTATTGTTTTCAAGAGCGGGATATTAAACCGGGATTGAATATTGAAAAATTACAGCAGGATGGGATCCCTAAAGGTCCGTTATGGGGAAAAATAAGTCAGGGGGAAGACGTGGAATATCAGGGGCAGCGCTTTTGTGGTCGTGATTATTGGGTGTTTGCTCATGCTCCTCGCAAGATCGTGATTGCCGGGGATAATGATATGCCTTCATTATTAACAGAATGCTGTCAGGATTGTCAGGTACTGGTACACGAGGCAACCTATACCCGAGATGTGGCGTTAAAAGTTGGGAAGGCGTTTGGCCATAGTGATGCGCATACGATTGCGACGTTTGCTGAACAGTGTCAGTTGCCTTATTTAGTATTAACCCATTTTAGTCCGCGTTATCAAAATCACTCGACCTCATTGCTTTCGATTGCGGATATTCAGGAGGAAGCGCGAAATGTTTATTCCGGCCAGTTGTATCTTGCTTATGATTTAGCTGAGTTTCATCTGGATCGCGCTGGAAGATTGCAAGTGGTCGGAGAGGGTTTTCAATAAACCCGGGTTCGAACATTCCATCCTAGATTGGTGATGGCATTGATCAGGCTATCATGTAGCTTATCGCTGTTGAGTATGACTAATTTATTGTGATCATCGATCATATAAATGGGCGTGTAGATCAAGCCTGAGTCTGAGTGATAGGATTCCCATTGGTTGATTAAGAGCAGTGATGTGGATAGCGTGATCAGATGGTCCTTAAAATACACGGTATGCTGTTTAGTATTCATCCAGATTTGCATGTAGTACATCTGATTAATATGGTACTGGTTTAGAAACGAGCTGAATTTTTGATCACGAAAATGGGGTTTTAAAATGTAGTGATGATCGAATTGGATCAGCTCAAACAGAAAACCATCAACTGTTAATGAATTGAGTATCTGTAATATTTCACCTTCGGTTACCTGTAACCCATTTTGGGCTGGCCAGAAAAAAATTCGATGCTCTATCCAAATGAAAAAAGGAATAAAACCCATAGCGGCAATAATGATGCAGGCGATCCCGGTCAATAATGAAATATAGTCAATTGCGACGATACTAATGGATACCGAGATCAGCATATATAAGGCAATGGATAGGACTCTTTTGACAAAACGGATTAGCACGGCATTCCCTGATCGATTGATCTTCTATTGTGAATATGATCCAGTTGCAACGTCGCCGGGTACAGATGTGTTGTATCCAGAGCCGATTTTTATGCATTCTAATGAGCCTGTTGTACTTTATGGGTTGGGTAGGTAATAGTGAATGTTCGAGCCTGCCTGAGTGAGCACAATAATCTCAAAAATAATCAGTCAAGTTAGCAGACCTTCAACTGAATTCAAGGTAAGTGAGATAATTAATTATATAAAAACAAAAATATTAATATTGAATGATTCAATGTTAATAAAACTCATGATACCAACTTATAGTTATTAACATTAATAAAATAATAAAACTACATTCTGATACTAATTTCTAACATTCATATTCAAGGGTTATTTTCTCATTATAACTAAATAGAATTTAGAGATTATTTAAATTCAGTTATGCGATAAATTCAGAATGATGACTGAAATAATCAATCATTAGATGACATTATTTTGCGTTAAAACAAAAATTCACTAGGACTAGCTATGTTAGCTTGAATTATGTTGTGCGTTATAACATACGTTGTTGATCAGGTAGGAGGATAGCAATGTCAGTGTCAGAGCGAATAGAACGATTACGACAAAATTATGTGAATTCAAAACCATCGATATGCTATGAACGGGCCCGGATTTATACCGAGTCTCATCAGCGAACCGAAGGAAAGCCTGTGATTTTGCGTCGAGCACAGGCTTTTTATGATTTTTGTGATCAATTTAATATCCAGATTTTTGAAGATGAATTGGTCGTCGGTACTGCAGGAAAATTTCGTCGAACTGGCATACTCACCCCTGAATTTTCATGGAAATGGGTGAATGAGGAAATGGACAATTTTGACAAACGTCCCCAGGATCCTTATGAAATGACGGATGAACAGCGTTCGTTCGTACGGGAAAACATTTTTCCATATTGGCAGGGAAAATCACTAGAAGAAGCTTTTCTGGCAATGTTACCCCCAAGGACAGCCCAAATTGTTGTCGATACCGGTATCGTGGATAACGATTCCAAATGGCGTCAGGCTGTCGGTGAAATTACACCGGATTATCCGGATGTATTATTCAAGTATGGTTTTAAAGGCATCATTGCTCAGCTTGAAGAGAAATTAGCTTCGTTGAGCTATGCAAAACCGGAAGACATTGAAAAAATTCAATTTTGTCAGGCGAGCATTCTCACGTCTCAAGGTATTATTCGTCTGGCTCAGCGCTATGCTCAGCTTGCAGAGTCGATTGCGCAAACGACTGATGAGAAAGCGCGACGTTCTGAACTGTTGCAGATGGCTTATGTGTGTCGTCGTGTTCCAGAAAATCCTCCCCAGTCATTTCATGAAGCGATTCAATTCGTCTGGTTTGTACAGCTCGGTGGCATTATTTCTGAAAATCCGTTGGCACTGAATCCTGGACGTTTTGATCAGTACATGTATCCCTATTATCAGCAGGATATTCAGTCTGGGAGTATGACTAAGGATGGTGCCAGAGAGTTGATCCAGGCATTATGGCTCAAATTTTCAGAATGGGTTTGGACAATTTCAGCGAATACAGCGGGCTATTTCGCAGGGTATAACCAATTTCAGAATATGACCCTGGGGGGGAAAACGCGAGACGGAGATGATGCCACGAATGAGTTGACCTATCTATGTATGGAAGCTACCGAAGCGGTGAAAACCCATCAGCCGGGATTAAGTGTGCGGATTCACTCAGATTGTCCTCCTGAATTTATGGGCGCAGTAACCGATTTGGTCAGTACCGGCACCGGCTTTCCGGCGATCCATAATGATCAGGCCGGAACACAGATGCTGCTTCAGGCTGGGTATGATGCCGAAGATGCTCGGGACTGGAATAACTGTGGATGTGTTGTGCCTCATTTTCGTAAAACCGGGCAGTGGACGTCAGCGGTTAATGTGAATTTTGCAGCAGCGCTGGAATATGCATTAAACAACGGTAAAAGCCGACTGACCCACGAAGCATTAGGGGAACCCGTCGAATCGATATTTAGCAACTATGAACAAGTGGAAGAGGCGACCTTCTCCCAAATAGGTCACTTGATTGATCATGCTGTGATTGCCACTCTCGTTGCCCAAAAACTCCATTATCAAATGGTTCCTCGGCCATTTTTATCGACCTGTATTGAGCACTGCATTGAATCAGCTACCGATCTGTCTCATGGCGGGGCTAAGTATAACATTGGGCCAGTCTTGACCGGGATTGGGCTGGCGATTGTGGCTAATTCACTCGCGGTGATTAAAAAACTGGTGTTTGAAGATCAGGTTGTGAGCTTTGTAGAGCTGAATCAGGCGCTGGATGCGAATTGGCAGGGGTATGATACGCTGCGAGCTAAAGCACTGGATGTGCCTAAATATGGGAATGATGATGATTACGTCGATAGCATTGCTCGGCGAATAGCCAATTATTATTACCGTAAAACCCGCAGTTACCGGGATATCTTTGGGTCTCGTTTTAATAGTGCCTTTATGGGCATTTCCAATTATATTCCGACTGGGCGTATTGTTGGGGCCACTCCGTGTGGACGTTTCGCTCGACAGCCGATTACTGAAGGGGTCTCACCTTTTGCCGGAAGTGATGTGTGTAGTCCTCTGGCCGCGATGCGCTCCAGCGCTAAAATGAACCATGAAGTTCATACCGGCGGGACATTGCTGAATTTACGCCTCGGAGAAGATGTGGTTAAAACCGCTAAGGGCAGACGAGATTTAGGGAATATTATTCGTGCTTATTTCTCACTGGGGGCATTCCACGTGCAGTTTAATACGCTTTCTACCGAGACATTACGCAAAGCTCAGAAAGATCCGGATCAATATCGCGATCTGTTGGTGCGGGTGGCTGGATATAGTACCCAATTTGTGAACTTGTCTCCGGAAATGCAAGAAGCGATTATTGCACGTTCCGTTCATGGATCACTCGCGTAATGGAACGTGAGCCGAAATCATCAGGAATAATCCTGCAGATGCAGGATTATTCGATCCACGACGGGGAAGGGGTTCGAACGACTATTTTTCTGGCGGGATGTTCGATGCGCTGTCAGTGGTGTGCCAATCCTGAAACTTGGACACAGCACCCCAAACTGGCCTATTACGAACATCGTTGTCAGCAATGTGGCCATTGTCAGGAGGCTTGCCCGCAGCTATTGGATCCAAGGCGGGTGACAATACAAGATCACGATTGTCGATATTGTGGGGCATGTGTTCAGGCCTGTTCCCAAAATGCATTGTCGATAGCTTGTTCTTCAGTATCTGTTGAGTCGGTATATCAAAAAATTGTCCGTGATGAATTGTTTTTCCGTTTTAGTGGTGGCGGCGTGACTTTTTCGGGAGGGGAACCTTTTTTACAGCCGGAATTTATCCGAGCAGTGATTGAACGGTGTGAACTCTTAGGCATTAGTTTTTGGGCCGAAACGTGTGGTTGTTTTAGCTGGAGTCAAGCACAGGACGTTATCCGCCATTTTGAGCATATTTTTTATGATATCAAACATATGGATGATGACCGGCATCGTTACTATACGGGCGTTGGTAACCGCGTCATTTTAAAAAATGCCAAACGGATTTATGAGCTGGGTATCCCGTTGACAATCCGGCTGCCGTTTATTCCGGAAGTAAATGGTGATGATGCGAATATTACTGCAACCGCGCAGTTTGTCTCGCAGTTTTTACCTGGAACCCCCGTTGAATTATTGCCTTATCATGAACTTGGAAAAGCAAAATATACGGCTTTTAAAATGCATGATGATTTCCATTCATTTACGGTACCTGCTCCGGAGGCTATTGAACATGCCTATGCCATCTTTGCGGAGTATGGTATCTCGCGATGGGGCTAGTTCGCCCTAGATTAAGGCGTTGTGAAGTGATGTAATAATGGATGACGGTTTATTGAATCGAGCCGAGTGTTGCGGCGCTCTTCTCGTATGGTCAAGTCTCTTTTGGATCATGTGCTGAGTTTTATCTTGGCACTATCCTAATGGGGAAGACTGGTAGCCAATTGGGCCTTGTTGTTCAGAGCTTCCAATAGGAGGTTATTTCAAAGTAAGTATGTACTCACTTACGTTAAGATACTGATGCTAATGCTAATGCTAATGCCCCTCTGAGCCATCTTTCTATTGTGGAGCAACCGCTCCTAGGCACCATATTTAGAAACAATAAAAGAGACAAGTCACTGGAGCGTGATCGTTTTTCCGATGATTTATTGGAATTCTCTATCTTGTGATTCGGTACGTTAGATAATGTGTAAAACATGTGATTGAGATATGGAATATCGATCACGGTTCAAATCTGTCTAATAATAGATCTAATCCCATAAAATCTGCTATATATTGGATGGATAGTTCGAAATATCATCAACATATATTCATCATACATTGATTTGAATACTTTTAAGATATAGTTTTTAAATTAATTCACGTATTATCGAATATGAATATGCAATTATATTCGTGATGATTGTCAATCATTTTGAGCTCACTATTGGGATTGGTTTTATCTAAAATTCAAAAGGGAATCTTGTGAATTATTTAAATAAACGGATTGTTCAGGCTGCTGTGATGGGCGGCATAGTTTTATCTCTTGCTGGATGTGGAAAAAAGGAAGTTAAAGTTGACGTTAATCCAATAATTACTCAAACGATAAAAAATAAGAATATTGAATTCATCCGGGGCGATTTATACCAGCTTCCTGATGATGCGTTTGCTGTGATCCTTCAGGCAAGTCGTTCGGTCAATGCAGCTAAAGATGCATTCCGTGATATAGATTCATTAGCAAAAATTGAATTTAATAACCTAGATAACGACAAAATTAAAGAGATAGCGCTCAGTGAAAAAGAGACGCTGCTGACCAGTTATAAAAATATTGATGCGGGTTGGAAGGAACATATTCAGCAACAGCAACAAGAATTTGCCCCTCAGTTAGCAGCAAAGAAAAGTGTGATGGATCAGGCAAAAGCTAATCTGGACCAATATCAGGCGGTGATTACCGATCAGCAAAAAGCATATGATCAAGCTGAACAGGCCGTTAAACAGGCTAAACAAAATATCAGCGATTTATTCAAAAAATATACGGAGCTGACCAATAAAGATATTATCGATCAATCCTTACCGATTCATACTTATAACAGTAGTATTTCTTTCCGATATAATAGCCGTCGTGCTAAATCTGCGACTTGTCCACGAGATACTCGTCGGGAGGTCGATGGTTTTGTCTTTGATGATACGTGTTATTATTTGCTCCCAGCCCAAGATCAGCTATTGAATACGCCCTCTTATAAACAGGGCAAAGTATTATTTGCGCAATATTTAAAGGTTGAGAAGCAGATCGGTAATCGGTATCGTCCAGCGGAAGGAACGCTGAATGCTCAATTGAGCCAAGCGAAAGATGCTTTGGATAATGCCAAAATTGTTGCGGATAATAAATTTGGGCGTTTCTATCAGTTAGAGCGGACGTATAACCAGGCGAAGCGTGATTATTCCTATGTTGAAAATCGGTTGAACCGGGAGATTTCTGATAGCCAGAAATCCCAGTTTGTGAATAAGCAATTGCTCATCTATTGGAATCAGACTGCTCGTCGCTTGAATCAGGAATTATCCAATATTATTCAAGAACAGATGGATCATGTTCGTCATGATGATGATATTGAATTTGGCGAGAGTATTGATATTGATCCTAAAATGAAACATAGCCTGCTGACCTATCAGTTTAAAGAAAATGGTCACATGATTACGCAGTTATTTCCTTTCAGCGCAACCCGTGTATTGCAACAGAAAGAACCTACATTGATGCTGGGATATGGCTTTAAAATCAAGACAGTCCGGGGTGTTGCTGATATCCGAACTCAGCAAGCTCAGGATGCACTGTTGTCTGGACATTGATATGGCTTAGCTGTTTTTTATAAGCCGGTTGTTTAACCGGCTTTTTTCTGCCGCCTTCAGCAACTGGGGATTATGTATAATTGACAATATTCTGAAATCGAACTCTTTCGCTGACCGCTTTGTAGATATGCGTCTGATCGGCATAAAAGCGGAAAGTATCATTGCTCTGCAAAGGGTGCCATTGATTATCACAAAAAATATCGAGCTGCCCTTCGAGTACCCATACCGTTTCAATCACGCCATGTGCATGGGCTTCTGATTGCTGAATATGATGGTGCAGTAATTGGATATCGAATATTTCAAATTTAACCGTTGGATCATAGGCGGTGAGAGTTCTCATTTGCATATTCGGATCATCAGCAAATGCTTGTTCCCGTGCGGCCATCTCGGTCGTCTTTTCACTTAAGAATGCAGAAAATGAAGTGTCCAGACCACTGGCAATTTGCCAGAGTTTGGCGATTGTTGGGCTGGATTCTTCTCGCTCAATTTGTCCTAACATGGCTTTGGATACCCCGGTGAGTCGGGCCACAGCATCCAGACTTAGTTTACGTTGGCTTCGAAGGTTTTTTAGGTGAGTCGCTATATGCTGTTTAAGACGTGTTTCCTCTGGGGTCATGAATACGCTCGGTTGTAAGGTGATGTTCCAGAATCAGAATGGGTCGGGGATATCATATCGGCTCATGTGATGAGACTCAATTTCGTTTTTGAGTCATGTTGTTTTGGGATGGAGCCAATGGTTGATGCGTGCTCCATTTAGCGGGAGTTTACCAGTCGAATGCCATAGAGTTTTCGGTAGGCCGAGGGGGTAAGTTTGACCTGTTTTAAAAAAATCCGCCGAAAGTATCCTGGATCGGTATAGCCGACTCCGCGAGCGATGGACTGGATCGGATAGTTTGTTTCGGTCAGCATTTGTTGGGCAATCTGGATTTTTTGTTCGTGAATAGCTTCGGTGAGCGTGTGTTGAAATGTTCGTTTAAAGATGCGTCCCAGATAGTCCACATTGCATTGCAATTGTCTTGCGATAAATGAGGGGGTAATCGCGGAGAGATAATGTTGGCGGATCAGCGATTGCGCCCGGTAGGCGAGATCCGGGGTTTTTTCAGTGATTGTCATTGAGGTCTGGCTAAGGGGTTCACCAATCATTTCGATGATTAATAACAGTAATATGTTCAGGGTATTTTTATGCTGTCCCTGAGTTTGTTCATGCAATAGTAGGTTAAAAAGTGAATACAGTTTATTGGGATCCGCGATGTGGCCGTTTTTAGGCAGTGGCATAAAATCTTGGGATCCTGAAGTTTTACTAAAGCGACTTAAATTAAAATGGACCCAGTAAAATTTTAGATCTTCAGGATAATCATCTACACCAAAATGTTCCTGATGAGGGTATAACAATAGATAATCTCCCGGGCCGAGCGGATAAGTCGATGACTCCTCGTTGATGGTTAATGAACCTGAATAAACTAAAATGAGTTCGAATGAGTGAATGACTCGCCGCGGATGTCGACCGGTGCCGTTGGATATAAATAACCCGCCATTTTCAATATCGATAGGTATATCTAAATAGATGTTTGTCATGTCGGTGATCCGATCTGTGTGACTCCATTACTATAAATTGCTCGCTTAAAATCCTCACGATCACGGTCACATTTTTGAATTTATAGTCGGTTTTGTCCTCTTTTTCTACTTAAATCCCATCTTGTTGAGGAAGGGATTTTCACGCATCTTAAGTTATAAAAATAACAATAGAACAGACCTCAGGACACTTACATTATGCTAAACGATACCTCTCACGAGTCCTGTGTATTGGTGGATCCCAATACAAGGACGCACGTTCACATCGGCGTGGCTGAAAAACTTGGTTATGGATTAGGTGATGCGGGCGGTACGATTATTACTGGACTCATTGGTAATTTTCTAACCTTTTTCTATACCGATATCTTTGGTCTAACACCGGCTATTGTTGGTTTATTATTCATGGTGTTACGGATATTTGATGCGGTTACGGATCCGATTATGGGCATTATTGCGGATCGCACGCATAGCCGATATGGTCGCTTTCGTCCTTGGCAGTTGTGGATTGCCGTTCCCCTTGGTCTGGTCGGAATTTTAACCTTCACCGTGCCGGATGTTAGTTATAACCTGAAAGTGGTATACGCATTTATCACATATATGCTGCTATCCATCGGTTATACCGCGATTAATGTACCGTATTGTGCGTTGATTAATACCATGACCACGAATCATCAGGAGGTGATCCAGTGCCAGAGCTGGCGTTTTGTACTCACAGGGGGCGCTGGGGTTATGGTTTCGGTGGGGCTGCCATGGTTTGTCGGGTTGTTCAGTGAATCGCAAAAGGCAATGGGATATCAGTATGGCGTTGCGATTTTGTGTAGTGCCGCCGTCATTATGTTCATCTGGTGTTTTGCTAGTGTTCGAGAACGCGTTGCGGTTAGCACGTTAGGTAAAGTCTCGGTTAAGGCCCATCTTAAAAATATTCGTAAGAATGATCAGTTGCTGCTGATGTTATTGATGTCTTTTTTACTGATTACGATTTTTAATACTCGAGGGGGGGCCTATCTGTATTTTATTAAGTATGTTTTAAACGGTAACGCGGGTTATACCTCATTATTTTTTGGCATGGTGACAACTGGGCTGGTTGTGGGGCCCATGATGGTGAATTACCTGACCCGGCATATTGATCCAAAATCGCTCTATTTTTACACCAATGTCGCTTTGGCTATGTTCTCAGTGGTGATGTTTTATATTCCGGCCAATCAGTCTACACAAACGCTCTGGTTAGGAGTCATTTTGATTTATAGCCTATTCCTTGGCTTTACATTACCCCTTCATTTCTCGTTGATGGCTTTTGCCGATGATTATGGGCTTTGGCATACCGGAATTCGCTCTTCTGGACTGAATTTCGCGTTTAATCTGTTTTGCATTAAGTTGGCCTGGGCTTCGAGTGCCGTGATCATTAGTTTGATGCTGGTGTGGGTGGCTTACCAACCTGGCATCGCACAGCAGAGCCCGGCGTCATTGCGGGGGATGAGTGTATTGGAATCGTGGATCCCGGCGATTATTCATCTATTGCTGGCCTGCATTATCTTTAGATGCAAATTAACGAGCCAGCTGATGCAACGTATTGCGAGTGACTTAAAATAAAATCGACAGAGGCAGGATGATGACGCAAACAACAGAAGCACAATTTACTCAGATCCAGATTACCGATCCGTTTTGGGGACAATACCAATCGTTGATTAATGAGGTGGTGATCCCATATCAATGGGATGCGTTAAATGACAATTTACCTGAAACTGAACCTAGCCATGCTATCGAAAATTTTAAAATTGCCGCAGGGGAACTGAAAGGTGATTTTTATGGCATGGTATTTCAGGATAGTGATGTGGCCAAGTGGCTAGAATCGGTCGCTTATTCACTGTCGAACCACCCGGATCCTAAATTGGAAGGGTTGGCTGATCAAGTGATTGAATTGATCGGTAAGGCGCAGGGAGCTGATGGCTATATCAATACTTATTTTACAGTTCAAGAGCCGGATGGACGCTGGCGTAATTTATGTGAGTGCCATGAATTATATTGTGCCGGGCATTTGATCGAAGCTGGTGTGGCTTACTATTGTGCCACGCAAAAATCTCGTCTTTTAGAGATTGTTCGCCAGTTTGCTGATTATATTGATCGCGTGTTCGGCACTCAACCCGGTCAGTTGCAAGGGTATCCGGGACATCCAGAAATAGAACTGGCTCTGATGCGGTTGTATGAAGTAACCGATGAATCACGCTACATGAAACTGGCTCAGTTTTTTATTGAGCAGCGCGGACAGACGCCACACTATTATGATGAGGAATATCAACGTCGTGGTGAAACCTCCTACTGGCATACACATGGTCCGGCATGGATGATCCATGATAAGGCATACAGTCAGGCACATTTGCCTCTGGATCAGCAACGGCAGGCTGTGGGGCATGCGGTACGCTTTGTTTATTTGCTAACTGGAGTCGCTCATTTAGCGAGTCGCTGTGGTGATCAGCGTAAAATCGCGCTCTGTAAAACGCTCTGGGATAATATGGTCAACAAGCAGATGTATGTTACCGGAGGCATTGGTTCCCAAAGTGAGGGGGAAGCATTTAGCTGTGATTATGATCTGCCGAATGATACGGCTTATACGGAGACCTGTGCATCAATTGGTTTGATTATGCTGGCGCGACGAATGTTGGAGCTTGAAACCAATAGTCACTACGGTGATGTGATGGAACGGGCTCTGTATAATACTGTGTTGGCTGGTATGGCACTGGATGGCAAGCATTTCTTCTATGTAAATCCTCTGGAAGTATATCCAGAGGCCATTGGCCATAATCATATTTATGATCATGTGAAAGCGGTACGTCAGCGCTGGTTTGGTTGCGCATGTTGTCCACCGAACATTGCCCGTTTGATCGGCTCTCTGGGCAATTACATGTATACCGTGAAGCCAGACCAGATCTTGGTGAATCTTTATATTGCTTCTCATGCGACTTTAATGACCCATGCCGGAATTTTTCAATTTCGCATGGAAGGGCATTATCCCCGGGAAAATCAGATGCTATTGCATATTGAGCAGGCTCCTGAATCTGCCATGACACTTGGGTTACGGATCCCTGATTGGTGTCCGGATGCGCAGATTGACGTAAACGGGAAGCCCTTGCAGGTGAATGCACGGCAACATCAAGGATATGCATTGATCACTCGAAACTGGCAGTGTGGCGATAAGATTTGCCTGCGAATGGTGATGACTCCTCGAATTATTCGGGGAAACCCGAAGCTTCGTCATAGTGCCGGGCAGATCGCGGTGCAACGAGGACCTATCGTGTACTGCATTGAGCAATCGGACAATGGGATCCATTTACATAACATTCGGTTAAGTGCTGCCGCTGTATTTACCGAAGTGGCTGGAACGGGGTTATTGGCTGATAAAGTGTTATTAAAAACAAGGGCGGTGCGTTTGCAATTACCTTCATCTGCCGCTGATCCTCAATGGCTCTATCGCTATGATGCCGATGCCCCTCAGTGGGTGGAACAACCCTTGACGTTAATCCCTTATTTTACCTGGGCAAATCGAGGTGAAGGTGAAATGCGTGTTTGGATCAATGAGCAATTGTCGTTGTAAATTCGCAGCAATGATGGCGCAATCAGAAATCGTTAGCACATTGCAGTAAACTGGCGCTGGTTTATATCTGTATCCGGATGTGAACCGGCGTTATAGTATGAGCTATATGATGGCTGATGGATAACGCGTATGAAAACAATTGGGTTATTGGGAGGCATGAGCTGGGAGAGCACTCAGCATTATTATCAGGCGATCAACGAAGGCATCAAAGCTCAACTCGGAGGACTCCATTCGGCTCAGATAGTCCTTTATAGTGTGGATTTTGCACCGATTGAAAAGCTTCAGCATGAGGGGGATTGGGATGGGTGTGCTCAGATTCTAGCTCAGGCCGCAATTCACATTCAGGATGCTGGGGCGGATTGTTTGCTGATTTGTACCAATACCATGCATAAAGTGGCACCGGAAATTGAAGCTCGGCTTCATATCCCATTGTTACATATTGCCGATGCAACGGCCGAACAGTTGGTCGCGGGAGGTGTGACTCGTGTCGGGTTATTGGGGACAAGTTTTACGATGGAACAATCGTTTTATAAAGGAAGGCTTCATGAACAATATGGTTTGGATGTATTGCTTCCTGATGAAGCGGATCGTGCGCTTGTGCATCGTGTTATTTATCAGGAATTATGCCTGGGCACCGTTCTTTTAGAGTCTAAACGGGAATTTTTACGGATTATTGAGCAACTCGCATCACAGGGCGCGGAAGCGGTGATTTTGGGATGTACTGAAATTGGAATGCTGGTGGAACAGTCGGATACTTCCGTTAAATTATTGGATACCACGGCGATTCATGCGCAAAAAGCTGTGGCATTTGCACTGCGAGGATAATCGCATTTGAGCGTCATATTGGGGCGCATTGGAAACGTGCGTGATGTTCCGGCTGGAATTCAGCTTAGCGAATCAGGCTAAAGTGAATAAGGTGATCCATCAATGAGTAACCGATTGCTGAATGCATTAAAATTATACCCTGACGATCAGGGCCGATAATTGGCTGAGCATTGATAATGGGAGCTCATATTGAAAGAGATAGAAACTTTGGCAAGTCGTGTTGTTTATTCCAATCGCTGGATGCAGGTTCGGGAAGATCATATTCGTCGTGATAGCGGCCATGAAGGTATTTATGGGGTGGTTGATAAACCCGATTTTGCCGTGATCCTTCCGATTCAGGAAGGGCATATCTATCTGGTGGAACAATATCGTTATCCGGTGGGTGGGCGATATTGGGAATTGCCACAGGGCTCTTGGGAACAGCAGCCGGATGCTGATCCACTGATGTTGGCCGCTGGAGAATTAAAAGAAGAAACCGGATTAGTCGCCGGATGTATGCAGTATGTTGGTTCCCAATTTTTGGCTTATGGCTATTCTAGCCAGCGTTATCATATTTATTTGGCAACTGATTTGACTCAAAGAGAACCTCAGCTAGATGAAGAGGAACAAGGACTAGTTGCGCAGCGATTTACGTTACAAGCTTTTGAAACGATGCTCCGTTCCGGTGATATTCAGGATGCGACAACCGCTAATGCCTATGGGCTGGCGAAGTTAAAAGGATTTTTAAGTCCTCAGAAATAATACTCGGTTTTATTTTTTAATCATGAAGCTCCAGCTCAGATCAGTTGGTTTTTGTTACATCCGAAACTTCGTGGGCTGGGCGTGGGTCATCAATTAATAACGTTGTTGATGGATTTCGCTCGGGAGCAGCGGTATATCATGCAATTATAGATTCTGTATTTGGATTTGGAGTCGAAGGGATGAAAATCTTCCAGATACCTATTACAGATGCTTCCTTCGTGGAAAAATAGCGAGTCGGATAGAATATCTCTCGCTAAAAAATCCAAAATAAAAGCCGACATCAGCCGGCTTGAACCCTCAAGGTCTATATCATTCTTACACGTTGAACAGAAAGTGGATTACATCGCCATCGGCAACCCGATAGGTTTTCCCTTCCTGACGCCATTTCCCATTTTCTTTGGCACCGCTTTCACCACGGAATTTAATATAATCCTCGTAGGCAATCACTTCGGCTCGAATAAACCCGCGCTCGAAATCGGTGTGGATCACGGCGGCGGCTTGAGGTGCGGTGGCACCGACAGAAACGGTCCAGGCTCGGACTTCTTTAACGCCTGCTGTGAAGTAGGTTTGTAGATTCAACAGTTCATAACCTGCCCGAATCACTCGATTAAGCCCCGGTTCGGTTAAGCCCATTTCAGCCATGAATTCAGCTTTTTCATCGGCATCTAATTCAGCAATTTCACCTTCGATTTCAGCACAAACGGGAACGACGATGGCCTCTTCTTTATCAGCGATTTCCTGTACGATATCCAGATATGGATTATTTTCAAATCCATCATCGTTGACGTTGGCGATATACATGGTTGGTTTCAGTGTCAGGAAGTTCAGATAACCAATCGCTTTTTTCTCGTCATCACTAAGTCCCAGACTCCGAATCATTTCGCCGTTTTCAAGATGGCCTACAATTTTTTCTAGAACAGGAAGTTCGATTTTTGCATCTTTATCGCCACCTTTGGCTTTTTTCCCAACGCGAATAATAGCGCGTTCACAGCTTTCTAAGTCAGCTAAGGCCAATTCGGTATTGATGGTTTCAATATCGTCTGCCGGATCAACTTTCCCTGACACATGCACGATATTGTCGTTTTCAAAACAGCGAACCACATGACCAATCGCATCGGTTTCACGAATATTGGCTAGAAATTTATTCCCCAGACCTTCACCTTTAGATGCTCCGGCGACTAATCCGGCGATGTCTACAAATTCCATCGTCGTGGGCAGGATCCGTTGGGGATTAACGATTTCAGCTAACGCATCAAGACGAGGATCCGGAACGGGTACGACACCAGTGTTGGGTTCGATCGTACAGAACGGAAAGTTAGCTGCTTCAATACCCGCTTGGGTGAGTGCGTTAAATAACGTTGATTTACCGACATTGGGTAGGCCGACAATCCCACATTTAAATCCCATGACTTGATTACCTTTTAATTGGCTTGGAAAGCGTGCAGACGGTTTTGAGCTTTGCTCAAGCCATCGTTAAATAATATTTCCAGACAACGAACCGATTCATCAATCGCTTCATCAATCTGCTGTTGTTCGTTTTTAGGCGCTCTTCCTAAAACATAACCGGTGACTTCATTTTTGTCACCTGGATGGCCAATGCCAATGCGCAAGCGATAAAAATTCCGGTTATTACCCAGTTTTGCAATAGTATCTTTCAGGCCATTGTGTCCACCATGACCCCCACCTTGTTTCAGCCGTGCAGTCCCTGGTGCAATATCCATTTCATCATGGACAACGAGAATCTGTTCGGGTTCAATACGATAAAAATTAGCGACCGCTGCAATAGCTTTCCCGCTGAGATTCATAAATGTGGTGGGAACCAGTAGCCGGATATCTTGGTCTGCCAGAGTAAAGCGACCTAAGTATCCAAAATATTTGGGCTGTGGTTGTAGGTTAACCTGATAACGATGACTAAGTTCGTCGATAAACCATACACCGGCATTGTGTCTGGTCTGGGTATATTCGGGGCCTGGATTACCCAGGCCCACAATCAAGCGAATTGGATTCGCCACGATTATTCTTCTGTTGGTGCTTCGTCAGCAGCATCAGCAGCTGGTGCATCGGCCTCATCGTCAGCAACTAAACTACCACGTTCCATTGCTGCAGAAACCAATACCAAATCGTGTTCTTCACCACGAGCCAAAGCAGTTGAAATAACACCTTCTGGCAGAGTGATGTGTGACAAGTGGATTGATTCACCGTTTGCTAATTGAGCCACATCAACAGCGATGAATTCAGGGATGTCTTTAGGCAGACAGCTGACTTCAATTTCTGTTGCATGGTGGTGAATGATCGCACCTTCAGAGATTGCAACACTTGTTTCTTCGTTCAGGTAATGAACAGGAACCGTAGTTGTCAATGTTTCAGATGCGTTAACCCGTAAGAAGTCAATGTGAGTGACTTTTGGTTTGAAAGCATGACGCTGCATTGCTTTAACCAAAACATCAACCGATTCGCCACCGACTTTCAGCTCTAAAATCTGAGAGTAAAATGCTTCGTTTTCCTGAGCCTGAATTACTTTATCGTGAACCAGAGTCAGAGAAACAGCTTCTTTACCTGCACCATAAAGGATGGCAGGAACTTTATCTTCGCGGCGCAGGCGGCGGCTCGCACCTTTCCCCAGTTCACTGCGAAGTTCTGCATTCAGTACAATTTTAGACATTCGTATTATTCCTTAAATAAATAAAATTGGCTATGACTCGCGACCAAGTCATAACCCGTACCCTATAAAAAGGCGCGCTATTCTAACATTACCTAGCAGGGCGTGCCAAGAGGGCAAGTGGTTAACGCTGTAAATTAAAAGGCAGCCCTTTAAGGCTGCCTTGTCTAAATCAGACGGAGAAGGCGATAAATGCCAACCCTAAGATTTAGAACATTGCCGAAATAGATTCTTCGTTGCTAACGCGGCGAATGGCTTCAGCCAATAGGGGAGCCAGCGTTAATTGGCGAACATTAGGCAATTTTTTCATCTGTGGTGACAATGGCACGGAGTCAGTAATAACAACTTCATCGATCACTGATTTAGCCAGATTTTCTGCCGCTTTTCCTGAGAAAACAGGGTGAGTCGCATAAGCAAATACGCGTTTAGCCCCTTTTTCTTTAAGCGCCAAAGCACCCTGGCACAAGGTCCCACCGGTATCGATCATATCATCGACCAGAATACAGTCCCGGCCGTTAACATCCCCGATAATATTCATGACCTGAGCGACATTGGCTCGAGGACGACGTTTATCGATAATGGCCAGATCCGCGTCATTTAGCATTTTAGCCACGGCACGAGCGCGAACAACACCACCGATATCAGGTGAAACAACGACAGGTTGGTCGAGTTGTTTTTCGAGAATATCGTCGAGTAAGACTGGGCTTCCGAATACGTTATCAACAGGAACGTCGAAGAATCCCTGAATCTGTTCGGCATGTAAATCGACGGTGAGAACGCGGTCAACACCAACGCTGGACAGGAAGTCGGCGACGACTTTGGCTGTAATTGGCACGCGGGCGCTGCGAGGACGGCGATCCTGACGGGCATAACCGAAATAAGGCATAACCGCCGTGATTCGACCTGCGGATGCGCGACGCATCGCGTCCACCATGACGATTAACTCCATCAAATTATCATTGGTGGGGGCGCAAGTAGACTGGATGATAAAAATATCACCGCCTCGGACATTTTCTTTAATTTCTACGCTGATTTCACCGTCACTGAATCGGCCTACAGAAATGTCACCTGGTTTAGTATAAAGGCGGTCAGCAATGCTGTGGGCGAGTTCAGGTATGGCGTTACCTGCAAAAATCTTCATATCGGGCACGGTAAAAATACCTCGGTTGTGTGTTGCCGTTGATGGATGGACGATTGCGGAATGACAGGCTTTCATAACAGTCCTAACTGTTGAAGTTGCTGATGTAAAGGCGAATGGTTTACGCCGCGACACACTTTTGCTGCAAATTGTGTCGGGCAAAGTTGCAAAGCAGCTCTGGCCTGACGCTCATCGACGAAAGGTGCAAATACACAGCTACCGGTTCCAGTCATTCTGGCTGGCGCGTATTCTACCAACCACTGCAAAGCCTGCGCAACCTCGGGATAGGTTTTGGAGACAATTGTTTGGCAATCATTGGTTGTTTTTATGCAATTTAATTGATCTAGATTGTACTTTGGTGTGTTACGCACCAATTCTGGATGATTGAACACGAAGGCTGTAGCGACATGTACCGGGGGGGTTAGTAATAGATACCAGCATTCATCGGGTTCGGCATCGGTGAGCTGTTCACCTATGCCTTCGGCAAAGGCAGCGTGACCGCGAATAAATACCGGAACATCAGCGCCTAACCGGCGGCCTAATAACGCTAATTGCTCAATCGATAGGTTGGTTTCCCAGAGTCGATTCAAAACCAGTAGCGTGGTGGCTGCATCGGAAGAGCCTCCCCCGATCCCTCCACCCATCGGTAATCGCTTATGCAGTGTAATGTGTGCTCCCAGAGAGGTCTGCGTTTGGGTCTGAAGCAATCGAGCCGCACGGACAATTAAGTTTTGCTCCGGGGCTACATCACAGTGATCACCTTGTAGCTGGATTGCGGTGTCTGTTGTGGGTTCAATTTCCAGTTCATCGGCTAAATCGATAAACTGGAACAGGGTTTGTAACTCATGGTAACCGTCCGCACGACGGCCATTGATGTGCAAGAATAGATTGAGTTTGGCAGGTGCTAAATATCGTGTTGCCCGGGTCACCATTATTTGGGTTCCAATTGCCAGTCATTAATTTTTAATTTGATCTTAATGGAATCTCGCTGGACTTCAAGTAGGTAAGGTAGGGTATAGATCCCTACTTGTTGATAACTTAGATAATGAATAGTCCATCCATCTTTCGTTGTCATCTGACTGATCCGGTGATCCGCCCCAAGCTGGTAATGAGCCTCCGACGGTAACCCAATCATCCATCCGGGAAGTCGTTGTAAAGGGAGTTGCCAGCCGGTCAGTTGCCAGATTAATTGGCTGGCATCGGCGCCTTGATAAAGTTTCCCATCACTATGAATCGTGGCACCCTGCGGATTGATGGTGGCACTGAATAACTGTTTGCCAAACGGACCACTGACCTGAAGTTTCTCTGCGTGCAAAAGGTGTTGCCAGTAAAGGGATGCACTATGGCGTTCACTGGGGGTGAAAATTGCGATTTGTCCTTGTAGTTGCCATTGTTGTATGTGTTGGAGTTGTTGCTGTTGTTGGGCCCATGATCCAGCTTGTGGGGGTTGGGGCGGTGTGACGCATCCACTGAGCAAGATAACAATAAATGCAATGAGTGATAATCGGAACAAAACAGACCTCGATGCGTTAAAGGCATTAATAACGTGGATAATTAAATTTGGCTTATCGGACCTTTCAGGTAGCAAAATCAATCAATAAAGGTAAACGATCCTGAAGTAACGCTATGCTATCAGTTTAAAGGCGTACTCTTTCTTTTGGGGGCGCTTTCCCTTACAATTAGCTGTTTGCATCATATCGTGAGTTAGAGCTAGAAACCATAGTCAATGAGCTTGCTGGCATTAGGAATTAATCATAAAACGGCTTCCGTGGAGCTGCGTGAGAAGGCCTCTATCGGTGCCGAGCAGATGAGCCGGGCTCTTACCGAGTTAAATGATCACTACCGGAGTCATTCGGTGATCGTTTCAACCTGTAATCGGACCGAATTTTACATTCACTCGAATGATGAAAGCCCAGAACCGATTATTCACTGGCTTGCGGAATTTCAGCATGTTGATGAATCTCAGCTGCGCCAGGCATTATATATTTATCAAGACAGTGAAGTGATCCGGCACCTGATTCGGGTATCAGCCGGATTGGATTCGATGATTTTAGGGGAACCTCAGATCCTCGGACAGGTCAAGCAGGCTTACGCCGAAGCCCGGGAAGTCGGCGTGATCGGGCCAATTTTAGAGCGTTGTTTTCAGCGAGGCTTTGCTGCGGCCAAACAGATCCGAACGGAAACCGAAATCGGTGAAAATGCGGTCTCCGTTGCATTTGCCGCGGTGAGCTTAGCGAAGCGTATTTTCGCCGATTTGAGCGAATCGAAAGTATTGTTGGTCGGAGCTGGTGAAACCATCGAATTGGTCGCAAAACATTTGCTGGATCAAGGGGTGCATCAGATTACGGTCGCTAACCGGACGGTCGCCCGAGCTGAAGCTTTAGCTCATCAGTTTGGTGGTCGGGCCATTACCCTGAATGAATTACCGGATTATTTGCATGAGGCTGATATCGTGATTGGTTCAACCGCGAGTCCGTTACCTATTATTGGTAAAGGGTTGGTTGAAGAAGCGATGCGTAAGCGACGGCATCATCCGGTCTTTATGGTTGATATTGCCGTTCCCCGGGATATCGAAGCACAAGTGGGCGATTTGCGAGATGTCTATCTTTACACTGTGGATGATTTACAGGGCATTATTGAACAAAATTTAGCGCATCGGCGTGAAGCGGCTGATCAAGCTGAAAATATCATTGACCAGCAAGTGGCTGAATTTATGGCGTGGATGCGTTCGCTGGAAACGGTTGAAAGTATTCGTGAGTATCGTCAGAACAGTTTTAAAGTGCGAGATGGTGAGGTAGATAAAGCCTTGGATTTGTTGGCACATGGGCATGAGCCTGAAGAAGTGATTAAAGAGTTGGCATTTAAACTCACTAATAAATTGATTCATGCTCCGACTCAGGCGCTTAATAAGGCGGGGCGTGAAGGCCATTTAGAGCAATTAGAGGTCATCCGGGAAACCATCGGCGTGACTAAGTAGGCGTGAGTTAGCCCAGACTCATGGCGACCATTTACAGAGAACAGCATGAAAGCATCGGTATTAACCAAATTAGAAACACTCAAAGAACGTTACGAAGAAGTTCAGACTTTATTGGGAGAGCCTGACGTCATTGGTGATCAGGAGCAGTTCCGGGCACTGACGAAAGAATATTCTCAGTTAGAAGATGTCGTGCACTGCTTTGGCCAGTATCAGCAAGCGAATGAAGACTTACAGGTCGCTCAAGAAATGCTGAATGATAGCGATCCGGATATGCAAGAAATGGCCAATGAAGAGGTCGCAGAAGCTAAATCGACTTTGGAACGATTGGAAGGCGAACTACAGATCTTGTTATTGCCTAAAGATCCGAATGATGCGCGTAACGTATTTTTAGAAATACGAGCCGGTGCTGGCGGTGATGAAGCCGCAATCTTTGCCGGAGATCTGTTCCGAATGTACAGCCGTTATGCCGAACACCGGGGCTGGAAAATTGAAATTGTCTCATCTAATGAAGGCGAACATGGCGGCTATAAAGAACTGATTGCTAAAATTGCCGGTGAGCATGTGTATAGTGCAATGAAGTTTGAATCTGGCGGTCATCGGGTGCAACGGGTACCTGAAACCGAATCACAGGGCCGAATTCACACCTCCGCTTGCACCGTGGTGGTCATGCCTGAAATTCCCGAAGCGGAAGCCGTTTCGATTAATCCTGCGGATCTGCGAGTCGATACCTTCCGGGCATCGGGCGCGGGTGGTCAGCATATTAACAAAACTGATTCGGCAGTGCGTATTACCCATATACCAACGGGGGTTGTGGTTGAATGTCAGGACGAGCGTTCCCAGCATAAAAACCGGGCGAAAGCGATGTCGGTTTTGGTCTCTCGTTTACAGGCTGCTGAAGATGAAAAACGCCGCAGCGAAGAAACCAGTATGCGCCGAGAATTAGTGGCCAGTGGGGATCGCAGTGAACGGATCCGGACCTATAACTATCCGCAGGGCCGGGTGAGTGATCATCGTATCAACCTGACCCTGTATCGCCTGAATGAAGTCATTGAAGGTGATTTAGATGCGTTGCTCGATCCGATTATGCAGGAATATCAGGCCGATCAGTTGGCAGCCTTAGCGGACAATGACCTTTAATTTATCCATCGAACAAGCACTGCAGTTTGCGGGCAGTGCTCTGATCTCTAGTGATTCAGCCCGCTTGGATGCCCGGGTTCTATTAGGTCATGTGTTGGGAAAGCCCCCGGTTTATCTGATGACTTGGCCCGAGCGAAGCTTGACCGAATCGCAGTGGCAAGCTTATCAGCAGTTGCTGAAACGACGTCAGTCGGGCGAGCCGATTGCTTATATTATCGGTGAGCGTGAGTTTTGGTCACTTCCTTTTTACGTTGCTCCCTGTACATTAATTCCCCGTCCTGATACTGAAGTTTTAGTCGAGTTAGCACTTGAACGATTGAGCCCGCAGGCTCGTTTACTGGATTTGGGCACGGGAACCGGCGCGATCGCAATTGCCTTAACTCATGAGCGTCCTGATCTGATGACAACAGCCGTTGATATTCGGGAAGATGCGCTCGCGATTGCCAGACGGAATGGTGAACGTAATCAGGTCTCGGTCGATTGGCGATTATCTAGTTGGTTTGATGCACTATCAGGTTGCAAATTCGACATGATCGTGAGTAATCCACCTTATATTGACCCACTGGATGAACATCTGCAGCAAGGGGATGTTCGTTTTGAACCTAAGAGTGCGCTAGTAGCCGAAGCGCATGGATTAGCGGATTTGTTCACAATTATTGACGCCGCGCCAGCGTATTTAAATGAGGGGGGCTGGTTATTGTTGGAGCATGGGTATCAACAGTCGGAGCCATTGTTGGAATATCTGGCTAAACCAGGGTGGCATCAGGTACAGACCTGTTGTGATTATGCGGGTCAACCGCGGGTGACATTAGGTCAGTATCGGGTTAAATAATGATGAGTTATGTTTGGAATGGATTACAACTTCTAGGATTAACGTTATTACTCGGGCAATGGTTGGTACGCAGCGGTTATGGCTCCCTGTTATCACTTTCAGCGGAGCACTGGAAAAAAATAGAAGCGGGCTTGCTGTTACTGATTATGATCGGCAGTACCGGAAGTGCATTGCGAATTGGTCAAAAACCTTGGTTTGAAATATGGTACGCTGAACAAATTGGTGCATTAATGGTAGGCACTATTTTAATGCGGATCTGTTTTAAGTACTATCAACGACGTTGGGTACGCATTATTATAGGTTTAGGTATTTGTGGTTGGTTGATTATTGCCGCTAAGGCAGGGATTCATCATCGGCCTATTGGGTTGAGTTAGGAGAATATTCCGTGTTATTTGAAGCTCTGGCATTAAATGAAGAGTTATCTGGACGCGAAGCACAAAGTTGTCGGCATCAGCTGTTTCGCTGGTGGCATCAATGGTTATCTGATTATTCATTAGCCACAACCAGTAAGGCCCGGTTAGATCAGTTGATCGATTTAGTGTACGACCAGCTTGGATTTCGGGGAAATTGGAGAGATTTCTTCAATAGTGACAATGTTTATCTGGACAAAGTGATTCATCTGCGTCTGGGAACATCGGCCTCTTTGGCCTTAGTTGTGAGTTATTTTGCGCGTAAATTTGAGTTACCTATGGATATTCTCGATTTACCCGGGTGCTTTGTATTACGTTTTAACTTCGATGATGATTATTACTTCGATCCGTTTAACGGGGAAATCTTATCATTGCATGAAGTGGAGCTAAAATTACGGGGATATAAAGGTGATTTGGCGCGTTTAACCAGTGATCATTTGCGTCCACTGGAATCGCGACAGGTGATTATTCGCTGGTTATCTTCACTGAAAAGTGCCCTTATTCGGGAAGATCAGTTTGAAGAAGCTTTACGAGTTTCCGAAACTTTGCTGCGTTTTAATCCCGAAGATCCACATGAAATGCGGGATCGAGGCTTTTTGTTTCAGCAGCTTGATTGTGCCAATGTGGCGATTCACGATTATGAGTATTTTATTGAAAAATGCCCTAAAGATCCGGTTGCTGACTTGTTAAAAGTTCAGATCCGCAGTTTAGAACAAGATTCATCAACGATTCATTAATGAGATATATATGACTGCACAACAAGTCCAGGTTGCTGGATTAACAATAGCCAATGATCGTCCTTTTACCTTGTTTGCTGGGATGAATGTTTTGGAATCCCGAGATTTGGCCATGCAGATCGCCGAACATTTTGTCACCGTGACAGAAAAACTTGGGATCCCTTACGTTTTTAAAGCATCGTTTGATAAAGCTAACCGTTCATCCATTCATTCTTATCGTGGACCGGGATTAGAGCAGGGGCTGAAAATTTTTGAAGAAATAAAGCACCAGTTCAATATTCCCGTGATTACCGATGTGCACGAACCGGCCCAGGCTAAAGCTGTGGCTGAGGTCGTTGATATTATCCAATTGCCCGCTTTTTTGGCACGCCAAACTGATCTGGTGCAGGCGATGGCCGAAACTGGGGCGACTATTAATATTAAAAAACCTCAATTTTTAAGCCCGTCACAGATGAAAAATATTGTCGATAAGTTCGTGGAATGCGGCAATGAACGATTGATCTTGTGTGATCGTGGAACCAACTTCGGCTATGACAATCTAGTTGTCGATATGCTGGGATTTGGGGTGATGAAACGGAGCTGTGGTGATCGTCCGGTGATATTTGATGTAACCCATTCATTGCAGTGCCGTAGCGCCTTTGGTGAGGCTTCCGGTGGTCGCCGGGAACAGGTTTTGGAATTAGCCCGGGCGGGAATGGCAACCGGATTAGCCGGGTTATTTCTGGAAGCTCATCCTGATCCGGATCATGCTCGTTGTGATGGCCCCAGTGCGCTGCCATTGGCCAAACTAGAGCCATTTTTGGAACAAATTAAGGCATTAGACAGTTTAGTGAAGTCATTTGCGCCTGTTGATACCGCTCACTAATCAGTAGAGAGCCGAGTCGCGGCCCTTTGAAGTCGATAGATGAAACGCCAGGGATTACAGGATGGCTATGATGAAAACGATTGCTTCCGCGTTGGTTAGTTTGGCGCTGTTAAGTGGCTGTGCTTCTGTTTCACAGCCTGAGCCGATTGCATTGGCTGTTCCGCTGCAGATTAGTTATCAGTCGGAAGCTACATTAGTTCGATTAGGTCAGTTGATTGATTCGGGTAAATATCAGAATGAACAGCTTTCGCAGCTTTATTATGAACGGGGATTGTTATTAACGAATCTGGGATTGGAAGCCATGGCCCGATTGGATTTTAGCCATTCTATCCGGATTACCCCTGATTTTTCACCTTCCTATAATTTCTTGGGATTGTTTTATCTGAGTCATCAGGAATTAGACAATGCCTATGAGGCTTTTGACTCAGCGATTGAGCTGGATGCAACGGATACTTACCCATACTTTACCCGAGCTTTAGCGCTTTATTATGGACATAAATATACGCTTGCAGAAAAAGATATTCAGCACTATCAGGCTTCAGCTGAGAATGATCCTTATCGGTTAGTTTGGCAATATTTGATCCAAATGCATGATAACCCGAAACTGGCCCTGAAAACCTTACAGCAGGAGTATCAGCCGCATCAGCAAAGTGATGAGTGGGGTTGGAAAATTGTTGGATTGTATACGGGGGATATCTCTGTTCGGGAGTTTATTCATCTGGCCGATAATTCAGAGCAAAATAATGTGCAATTGGCGCAGCAGCTTTGTGAAGCTTATTTTTATCTGGCGAAAAAAATGCAGCTGGATGGAAAAAACGAACTTGCTAAATCGTATTTTAAACTGTCGCTTTCTGGCAATGTTTATGAATATATCGAGCATCGGTTGGCGCTGTTGGAATTACAGATTTATGATCAGCAGCCTTTTATGACTGCAAGAAAATCTTAGGGCTTCCTTTCTAGGCTATTAAAAACCCATGATGGCTGCCTTTTACACAGAAGTCCCTCACATGATGTGAGGGATTTTTTTGTTATCTCTAAACCACCGCCTTTGGCCTGTCTCTTGATCACAAGTCCTGTTCAAGAGACAAAGCGAGTTCATAGCCTTCAAGGATGGCTTGTAGTTTAAGCCATCCTTCCCAGAGCGTTTTAACTGCCGCTCTTCCATTTCTTTTACTGTCTTTCCAACCGCCAAGCCGTGCGAG
>NZ_JBFNXK010000025.1:0-23570 GCF_046054165.1 Celerinatantimonas marina
GGCGGAGTAGACGGGACTCGAACCCGCGACCCCCGGCGTGACAGGCCGGTATTCTAACCAACTGAACTACCACTCCATCATCGAATTACAACCTTTGGACAAGCAATTGGCGGAGTAGACGGGACTCGAACCCGCGACCCCCGGCGTGACAGGCCGGTATTCTAACCAACTGAACTACCACTCCGCTGTACTGTCCTCAGCTGCGGCGCAGATAATACGTATCTGGGATATCTGAGTCAACAAGGTTTTACCATTTTCCTACAAAAAATGCATCAACCGCTTCATAAATAATCAATTTGGTGCATCATCGCCCTTTTCTTTGGTTAAATCCGGTTGCTCATCCAACCCGGGGACTGCATCGTCAGCAGGTGTCAAAGACGGTTCTTGAGTGGCCGTATCTTTTACCTCTTCAGATTGCCCCGGAGGCAAAGGGCCTGCCTGCATTTCAAGCTCACTGGATGCGGCATTTCTGCTGAGTTCTTCCAGAGCTTTAGCCTTTTCCAAAGCTTGATTAAACGCTTTGCGTTTTTTCAACCAAATATACCCAAAAACGCCTCCGCCCAGCATTAACAGTAGCACAACCCCACCGATAATAACCCACAAAAGAACATGGCTCTTTTCGGGCACAACGACGACTTCAACCGGTTTAACAACCGGAGGCGGTGGAGGCGGTAGAACGACAAACGACTTCGCAGGCATCCGCATCACTAATGGCCGTCCCCCTAATGTAGTTGCATAAGCCATCGCTTGTACCTGATAAGTCCCTTCTTGAGTCGGTGTCGGCAGCTCAAACGTAAGATTAGCTGGGGCATTTTTCGAACGCAGCTCAAAATGTTTTTTCCAGCCTAAATTACTTGAAATTGTCCCATCTAAAACCAGTGAATCAGGCTGTATTTCATCTTTATCCAGTTGCAATTGGATCTTCGCTTTTACATCTTGTCGAGGTGCACTCAAATTAGCCTTAAACGGCTGATGAGACACCAAAATAAGCTGCTGATAACCCCGAGTAAAAACATCATTTTGAGTGGTAACACTCAAACTATATTTGCCTGCCGGAACTTCTAACTCAAGATATCCTGTATAAATACCATCTTCAGGATACCCATCAAATTCTTTACCATCATCACGTAAGACAGCCAACTTAGTATGGGCAAATGCAAAGTTATCTTCATCTGAACTATTGGAACTATTCAAAGTAACATGCAGTAATGTTCCATCCATATAAGGGCCTAATTTTAGCGGCTTTTCTTTGTAAAGCAGACTCGCTTTCAGTGGCAGGCGTTCGCCTGCATACAAATGCAAAGGAAAAGGATCAACCTTCAGATTTACAGAACTTAAAATCTGAACTGCGTTTTGTCCTTCATATTCAACCAAAGCTTGCCAAGGGCCCGGCATTGGGTGATGAATCGTCACAATATCCATTTCATGGGACTCAAACCATTCCACCCCATCGGGCAGATCCCACGGATAAATTTTACTGCCGTCCGGTCTGACCAAAATAGCGGCCGGCGATCCAGGCTTGCGATGCAGCAAAAAAGAAACCTGATCCACTTCGGGGTCGATTCGAAAACGATTATCAATAAGTGGAATATCATGATTTCGATACACATCAGCAATTTGAGCCCAAGCCGGCCCCATCACCAATGAAGCCAACAACACAACCCCAACCCGCCATCGACGACACCAATTCACAGCATATCTCCTTGTCGTTACGATAAAATACCGTAATTCATCAGCTGGATGACGGATCTCGCCATAAACTGGAACAACCGCCTTTTTTCTCAACTAAATCAAGCCGCTCTTCATGTGCTTTTAACTCATCATCCGTAGCACGGACGATACAAAGAGGAGAACGGTTAGCATCCAGCCGCTGAATATAATCATCGGCGCCCAGCCCCTGATCTTCAGCTAAATTTAACCGGCTCTGTCCCCCTGTCATTTTAAGGAACACTTCCGCTAATAATTCCGCATCCAGTAAAGCCCCGTGATAGGTACGAGAACTACTGTCAACGCCATAATAGTCACATAATGAATCCAAGTTTTTCCGAGAAGGTAAAGGTTTTCCAACCACCTGTTGAACTTCCCGACCCCGATATTCACCTCGTCGAGCAACCATCAACGAGTCCGTAACCTCCGACAGCTCTTCTATCTTAGGCACCACACCGGGTAACATTGAAAATTCATGATTTAAGAAGCTCACGTCGAATCCGGCATTATGCGCGACAATTTCAGCCCCCCGGATAAATTCAATGAAATCAGAGGCAATCTCTTCAAATGGCGGTTTATCCGCTAAAAAATCATCGGTAATACCGTGAACTTCAATCGCCTCCGGATCCACCAGCCGATCCGGTTTAATATAAACATGAAACGTTCGCCCTGTCGGCTTTCGCTCCACGACTTCTACACAGCCGATTTCAATCACCCGATGACCTAAATAAACGGGGCCATCATTATTCATCCCGGTGGTTTCTGTATCGAATACCACTAATCGCCGTTCTTGAGTTTGGCTCACACGCTCACCTATGAGAAACTTAAACCATTCAACTTTAGCTATATTAACAAAGCATGACCAAATCAGTGGAATTATTTACCGACGGCTCTTGCCTAGGCAATCCAGGTCCCGGCGGATATGGCGCCCTGTTACAGTGGGGCGATCAATGTAAAGAATTGAGCGAAGGATTTCGCCTCACCACCAATAACCGGATGGAATTATTAGCCACCATTGAAGGACTCAATGCCCTTAAACGCCCTTGTCATGTTATTTTGACCACTGATAGCCAGTATGTCAGACAAGGAATTACCCAATGGATCCACAACTGGAAAAAACGCAACTGGAAAACAGCCAGTAAACAACCGGTGAAGAATGCCGACTTATGGCGAGCCCTTGACGAGGCTGCCAGCCGTCATCAAATCGAATGGCATTGGGTCAAAGGTCACGCCGGGCATCCCCAAAATGAGCGGTGTGATGAACTCGCCCGTACTGCTGCCAGCCAAAATCCATCCAATATTGATGAAGGGTATGAATCAGCTAGTTAGCGGTGTTGCAGATACCGAGCGTTTCACCTGCCATTTCGTCTGAACGGGAGTTAAAGGAATGGTTCGTTTATGCGCAACCATTAAATAAGCCGATGCAAACGGCCGACAATATTGCCGGCCTTGTTGTTCCACCCAGGTCGCAATCGGTTTAGCTCCCGCAAAACTGGTAAAGGCATAACGCTCATCATGAATGACTTCAAACCCTAATAGATGTAACCAGTCTTTGACCCGCATCGGCGTGAACATCCGGCACGCCCACGGGATAATCCGCCGTCGTCCTAAATGCCCTCGGATCCCCATTAAACTCATTGGATTAAAGCCGCTTAAAATAATATACCCATCACTGGTTAAAACCCGCTCTACTTCCCGTAGGATTTGATGAGGATCACTGGCAAAATCCAACGTATGATGGAGTAGACACAGATCAATACAACTTTCTTGGATCGGCAATGCCGTCAATTCGGCAGCAATTCCGGCCGTAATCCCAGGCGGTGCGATATTGACGTGATGACGGATCATGGAATGTCGACAATCCATCTGACAACTCAGATGACCCAATTTCAGAAGATGATAGCCAAAAATACCAGGCAAATGTTGATTCAGGTATTGTTGCTCCTGCTGCATCAACCATTCGCCACCGGAAAAATCCTGCCATTGCAGCGGACTAATGATTTTTTTGCTAATTTTTGCCGGCTTCATCAGTTTCCTTAATATTTTCTGGCATACTAAGATCTAAACATCACTGATTTATTTTCATCCCAACCTAATGCGGTTTGAAAATGTTCATATCAGCATGTCAGGCTCCCTGCCATCAGATCCCGAGAAGAAAGAGGCCATATTCCAATGCAGATTTTGACCGTTCCCGCTTTTAATGATAACTATATCTGGTTACTGTACAACCCCGAACAACATGCCTGTGCCGTCGTCGATCCGGGACAATCACCAGCCGTTCTGGAACGTCTTGAATCATTAAATGCGACACTTCACTACATTATTTTAACGCATCATCACCAAGATCATATCGGTGGTGTTGCAGATTTACTCAGCCATTATCCCAATTGTCAGGTGATCGCCGGCGCAGAAATGCCGCTCCCATTTACGGTCCACACCCCGAAAGAGGGAGAACCATTCGCGCTGGCCGAACTAGGTATCGAATTGACGCTACTCGCTACGCCCGGTCACACCTTAAGTCACGTCATCTATTATGATGGTCAGCACCTTTTTAGCGGCGATACATTATTCAATTGTGGTTGTGGCCGTCTATTTGAAGGCAGTGCACAGCAAATGGTGAGCAGTCTGGATAAAATTGCCAAGCTCCCCGAAACGACCCAGATCTATGCAGCTCACGAATATACTCTCGCTAATTTACAATTCGCCTTAACAGTCGAACCCACCCACAAATCCCTCCAACAATACCACCAGCAGATGACCAAACAACGACAACAGGGATTACCTACCATTCCTTTTGACCTGAAATCTCAACTTCTGTTCAATCCTTTTATGCGTTGTCATGAACCCTCAATTCAAACGGCTATGGAAATTCATCAGCAACAACGACTTTCTGATAGAATTGAGGTATTTCATGCACTCAGAACATGGAAAGATCGTTTCTGACTTGAACAGACTAAAAACTATCCGTACCATAAGCTCCTATTTTTCCCCGGGGATGGCAAAACAATCGATGCGTCTAAAACTGATTAGTCTGATAGTGATCGCTTTAACGGGCTGTCAGACCACATTGGTTCGTCAACAAGATTCGACGGAACCTAACTTACCTCAGGTCAGTCGAGAGACCTCATCGACTGAGGATTCAAATAATTCTGTCGCAGTCGACCAGAATGAAATCGTCGTTCCCACTTCGTTACCCCAAACGACACAAATTCCACCCGCCAAAGCGGTAACGTACCAAAATGTCTGGGTACGCTTGGCTAACCAGATGACCATGGATGTTCCTTTAAATGATCCTCGGGTTCAATCGCAATTAAATTGGTTTCGTCATCATCCAGCCTATTTGGAACGGGTATCTAAACGAGCCACACCTTATATCTACTGGGTCATGACGCAGCTTAAACAACGCGAAATGCCTCTGGAACTGGCATTATTACCCATCGTTGAGAGTGCCTATGATCCTTTTGCTTATTCACATGGACAGGCCTCGGGGATGTGGCAGATCATTCCCGGAACCGCTAAACATCTAGGATTACGTCGCAACTGGTGGTATGACGGACGCCGTGATGTCGCCGCATCAACTGACGCTGCACTCGACTATTTGGAATGGTTAAATAAGTTATTTGATGGTAACTGGTTACACGCTATCGCGGCCTATAATTCCGGACAAGGGCGTGTAATTAATGCCATTCGGGATAATCGCAAACAAGGGCGCCCCGTTGATTTCTGGCATCTGAATCTCCCCCGGGAAACCGAAGCTTATGTGCCTAAATTATTGGCCTTAAGTGAAGTAGTCAAACATCCGCAAAAATACAATATTCAATTACCTAAAATTGATAATGAGCCCTATTTACAACAAGTTAACGTAGGCAGCCAAATCGATTTAGCATTGGCGGCAAAATTAGCGGACATCGATCTAAAAACACTGTATCAACTTAATCCCGGATTCAATCGCTGGGCGACCGATCCAAACGGACCACACCGATTATTACTGCCGGTCGATAAAGCAGACGCCTTTAAACAGTCATTAGCGAATTTACCCCATTCAGAACGCGTGCAATGGCAACGACATAAAGTCGTCGATGGGGACAGTCTGGGTAAAATTGCCAAAAATTACCATACGACCACCCGTATGTTGCGTAACATTAATCACCTTAGCAACAATATGATCCGGATTGGTCAACATCTGATTGTTCCAGTTTCCGCTCGTCAACCCAGTCAGTATATTTTAAGCAAAGCACAACGAATCGCTCGCCTGCAGTCATCCCCTGTTCGCCAGCCTAATCAAATTAAAGTCACTTACACGATTAAAAACGGTGACACGCTTTGGGATATCGGCCAAAAATACCATGTAGACTATCAAAAATTGGCTAAGTGGAATGGCCTTTCACCCAAAGACCAACTGCATAAAGGTCGAAAATTAGTCATTTGGCAGCAGCTAACCGCTAAAAGTGGGGGAATTACCCGCAGTATTGTCTATCAGGTCCATGCCGGCGATTCATTGGCAAGAATTGCCAACAAATTTAATGTCAAAATATCGGATCTGATCAAATGGAATGACCTGAATCGTCACAGCTATCTGCAACCGGGACAAAAACTCAAAGTTTATGTCGATGTCACCCGGCTGAATGTATAATCTTAAAAGTCGCCAGTAGTGCATTATGATCCGAAGCCTGAGTGGCTAAAACTCGACTTCGGATCATCGCTAAATCCCGATAATAAATATGATCCAACGCATGACCGAAAAAACGACTGCGGCGATCATTTTTAAAACTCACCGCCTGTAAACCATGCTGTTTCATCCAGCTATCCAATACGGCTAACCGCCTTTTGCTCCAGGTATTAAAATCTCCGGCGATAATCACCGGTCCGGAATGCTGTGCAATGACCGCAGACATATCCGCTAATTGTTGTAGGTAAGGCGCAATTTGCCATGAGAAATTAATGGAATGCAGGCTGATCACCCATAACTCCTGCTGACTGTCGGCAATCGGATAAACTCCCACCAATAACGATTTAGGTAACCGGATCAAAGGCTCATGCTGGCGACGGCCGCAAACCATCTTGGGTGGAAACTGGGAGGCCAGCTGTACCCCGACCGTTTTATTGCCCATCGAAAAAGCTTCCAGCATAGTTGCGGACCATCCACGCGAACGCCAATAAGCCTGAGTGGTCGACTCCCGGGCTTCCTGTAGGGCCACCACTTCAGCTTTCTTGCTTAATTTTTCTAGCATCGACTGCCAACCCGGATTCTGGGTTTTATAAATATTCCAACTAGCCAACGAAAATTGCTGGGGAAGAGGGACCACCTGCTCCTGAGATAATGTCACCCAATTAGGGCACTTGGCCTGTCGCTGAAAAAGTTGTGTTGTCATAATTTTTGTCTGTCGGGGGACTTCAAACCACGCAGATAAACTCGCACTTATCATGCTAATCAAGGCAAGAGCCCCAATGATCAAAATTCGCTTTGGCATAGATGCTCTTTAAAAATTGAAGTCAACCGCTATTTATCGATTAAATGCCTAATATCTGTTGACCTACTCCATCTCATTTTGTTCAGATAAAATATCTATAAATATGATATCTAAACCATAATATAACCGGTCAGGCTCAACAGTCCCTCATAGCTTTGTTGATGAATCCTGATAAAATCACTGCTTACGATATTTCAGGAATTCTATTTGTGAAAAAAATACTCTTTTTATTCATGCTTGTCCTCCCTTGGCTATCCGCTTGTAGTATGCACTACACCATTAGCGAACAGGATGTTACAGACTATCTGAAAGAGCACACTGACTATCAAAAAACCTATCAGTTAGGTTCCCTTGCCGAGGTAAAAACCGATCTAAGTCAATTAAAAGTAGCGATTGGCCGCGATGACCAGCAGCGTATCCAACTCACAGGAACAATAGACCTTCACCTGAAAAGCTTTATTAAAGATATGGATCTAACCGCCAAAGGCTCTTTTGCTGCCAAACCTATCTATAATGCGCAAGAAGGCGCTGTATACCTTACCGATCTGGATATTAACCTCGATGATATACAACCCGATCAATATGCCATGATCGTGAATCAATTTTTGCCCAAACTCAAATTGTCTCTACAAGCGTACCTACAGACAACCCCTATTTATCAACTGGATAAAAACAAAACTAAAGAAGCCTTTATCAAACGTTTTGCAAAAGATGTACAAGTCCACCCGGGGTCAATTCAGTTGCTTTTTAAACCTTAGTTGAATATCAGCTAAAAACCTACCTAACGGGAGTCCATCGACTCCCGTCGTCCAAGATGCGCCCATTGAACCACTGATTAAAAATTTTCCAAACAGTAAAAAAATCAACTATTTTGTAACAATTTATATATATTTTCGCTAAATAAATGGATTTATTAGTTGTTGTTGTGAAGCAAGATCACTGTCACCTTTCACTTTGATTTTATTACCTATATTCAACACCATCTCTTTGAGATAAACCCTACATGAACACATAACAACATCACCATAAATAGATAGAACATAATCGAGGAATACCGCAATGAATACAAAAGCATTTCTTCGACCTCTTACTACATTACTCACTGCTGGGGCGTTCTTGGTCGCGCCTATGGTGTCAGCGATGACTGTTGGATTCTCTCAAATCGGTTCCGAAAGTGGCTGGCGCACAGCCGAAACTCAATCCATTAAAGCCGAAGCGCAAAAGAGGAACATCACCCTAAAATTTTCTGATGCACAACAAAAACAGGAAAACCAGATCAAAGCACTCCGTTCATTCATTGCTCAGGGTGTCGATGCCATCATTCTGGCTCCAGTGGTCGAAACAGGCTGGGATCAGGTACTACGAGAAGCCAAACGAGCTCGAATCCCAGTTATATTAGTGGATCGAGGCGTTAAAGTAGCCGATCCAAGTTTATACCTCACTAAAGTAGCTTCCGATTTTGTCGAAGAAGGTCGGTTAGCAGGCACCTGGTTAGCGGCTAAAACCAGCGGAAACTGTAAAATCGTCGAGCTGCAGGGAACCGTGGGTTCGAGTGCTGCGATTGACCGTAAAAAAGGCTTTACGGACATTATTGATCTCTTCCCTCGGATGTCGATCATCCGCTCCCAAAGTGGAGATTTTACCCGTAGTGGTGGTAAACAGGTGATGGAAAGCTTCTTAAAAGCAGAAGACGGGGGCAAAAATATATGTGCTGTTTATTCACACAATGATGATATGGCACTAGGTGCGATTCAGGCTATCAAAGAAGCCGGACTCAAACCCAGTAAAGATATCCTGATGATCTCCATTGATGGTGTGCCCGATATTTTCAAAGCCATGATGGATGGTGAAACTAACGCTAGTATCGAACTCAAATCTGATCTTGGTAAACCCGCGTTTGATGCAATTGAAGCCAATGCTAAAGGTGAAAAACTGCCGAAATGGATCAAAACTCAGGGGAATCTATATCTTCCTGATACCGCAAAACAGGAGTATACCCGCCGCCACCATTAAGCATCACGCCATAAAGGGGCTGAAGTCGCCCCTTTAACCACCAAGTGAGACAAGGAGAATTATTGTGTCTGAGCAACCTATTCTTCGTTTGCACGGGATCAGTAAAGAATTTACTGGCATGAGAGCATTATCAGATGTTTCTTTTGATATCTATCCCGGAGAAATTCATGCCTTATTAGGCGAAAACGGTGCGGGGAAATCGACGCTCATTAAAGTCATTACCGGTATTTATCAGCGCGATGCCGGAGAACTTGAGTTAAGTGGTCAAAAATACTCCCCACTCTCCTCTTCTGATGCCCAACAGCATGGTGTCAGTACTGTTTATCAGGAAGTAAATCTCATTCCGACGATGTCGGTGGCCGCTAATTTATTTCTGGAACGTCAGCCTAAAAAATGGGGATTCGTCGATTGGCGAAAAATCCATCAGCAATCGATTGAACTCTTAAAAACCATGAAGCTGGATCTGGATGTTGAAAAACCTTTAGGCTCCTATTCCATCGCCATCCAACAGCTCATTGCCATTGCCCGGGCTCTGGCCATTGATGCGAAGTTACTCATTTTAGATGAGCCGACCGCTAGTCTGGATTCACACGAAGTCGCCATTTTATTCGACGTGATGCGTGATTTAAAAGATCGAGGCATTGCCGTGGTATTTGTGACGCATTTTTTAGAGCAAGTTTATCAAGTTTGTGACCGAATCACCGTACTACGTAATGGTGAACATGTCGAAACCCGAGCTATTGAACATCTGCCACAGATGGAGCTGGTTTCGCTCATGTTAGGAAAATCCTTTACGCCAGCAGAGAGCCATTCCGTTTCAACCCCCCCTCATCAAGAACAACGAAACTTTGAACCTCTTTTAGAAGTGAAAGGCATTGGAAAAAAACGGTTGATCGATCCTATCGATATGACGGTAGGCAAAGGCGAAGTATTGGGATTAGCCGGGCTATTGGGTTCAGGCCGTAGTGAAACCATTCGCCTCATTTTTGGTGCGATCAAAGCTGATAGTGGGCAACTGACGTTCAATGGTAGCCCCTGCCACATTCGCTCCCCCCGCAAAGCGATCCGCTTAGGCTTAGGTTTTTGCCCAGAAGATCGACGCCATGATGGACTAATTGGTGAATTATCCATTCGGGAAAATATGATCCTGGCACTACAGGCGAAGCGAGGTTGGCTACGACCGATTCGTGAAAGTGAACAACATCGCTTAGCCAATGAGATGATCAAAGCGCTCGCTATTGCAACGCCGGATGCGGAAAAACCGGTCAATCAACTCAGCGGAGGTAATCAGCAAAAAGTGATTTTAGCGCGTTGGCTCATCGCCAATCCTCAACTGCTTATTCTGGATGAACCCACCCGAGGAATTGACGTCGGTGCGCACGCCGAAATCGTATCGCTCATCCGGCGCTTATGTGAACAACAGCAGATGTCTCTGATTGTGGTTTCTTCCGAACTGGATGAAGTCGTCAACATCAGTGATGAGATTTTAGTGCTGAGAGATAGACATAAAGCCGCTCTTCTTCAAGGAGAGAATGTCACTCAAGAACACATTATTGAGGCGATTGCATCATGATCCATTTATTTGACCAAGGCAAACACATGGTAAATTCTGATAAACCCAATGCCCATGTCCATCACAGTGATATATGGCGCAAGGCTACGTTACCCATTACGGCCTTGATCCTCATCATGATTGTCAATGCCATGATCTCGCCAAATTTTTTTACAGTATCGATTGTTGAAGGACATCTTTACGGCAGTTTAATTGATATCGTCCATCGGGGATCACCATTGATCATTATGTCGGTGGGCATGTCTCTCGTCATTGCTACCGGAGGTATTGATCTGTCTGTCGGCGCCGTGGTTGCCATTGCCGGAGCCGTCATGGCCGTTCTGATTGATCACAACTACCCGGGATGGCTGATCATTCTGGCAACACTGGCGACGGGGGCGCTATGTGGGTTATGGAATGGCATTTTAGTCGCCTATCTTAAAATTCAGCCCATTATCGCGACCTTGATCCTGATGGTGGCTGGCCGAGGGATCGCCCAGATGATCACCAGCGGACAAATCGTCACCTTTCATAGCGAACTTTTCAGTCAATTAGGCGATGGATACTGGTTTGGATTACCAATTCGGGTCATCTTCATATTACTGGCGGTAGTGATCCTAGCTTTAGTCATCCGGCGCAGTGCACTGGGTTTATTCATTGAGTCAGTCGGAGGTAATACGGAAGCCAGCCGGCTAGCGGGTATCGACAGCCGCAGCATCCTCATTGGTGTATATATGCTCTCCGGATTATGTGCCGGCTTTGCAGGAATGATCATTACCGCCGATATCAGCGGTGCCGATGCAAACAATGCCGGATTATGGATGGAGATGGATGCCATCTTAGCCGTCGTTATTGGTGGGGCATCGTTAGCCGGAGGCCGCTTTTATCTTGGACTGACGCTACTCGGTGCGCTCGTCATTCAAAGCCTGACTATTTCAATTCTGGTGAGTGGTCTGCCGGCCCAGTTTACGCTGGTCGTCAAAGCCATTGTGATCGTGTTAATTCTGCTGATCCAATCTCCCCAGATGAAGCAAAAAATTTTAGCAAAATGGAGGAATCGCCATGCACATTGAAAAATGGATCTCCGTTCTGGCAACACTCGCGGTACTCATACTCCTGTATGGATTTGGGGCTGTCGAATATCCACACTTTGCATCAACGCTCGTGCTAGGAAATCTACTCACCGATAATGCATTCGTCATTATAGCCGGTGTCGGAATGACCCTAGTCATTCTCACCGGGGGCATTGATCTATCCGTCGGCTCGATGATCGCATTCGTCGGTGTGCTCACTGCAACTTTAGTCACGCAATACCACTGGCATCCGCTATACGCCATCATCTTGGCTTTGATGGTGAGTACGGCAGTTGGCGGATTGATGGGATATCTCATCGATGCCTTTGATTTACAACCCTTTATTATCACTCTAGCCGGTATGTTCTTTCTACGGGGCCTGGCATTTGTGATTAATTTACAATCGGTACCGATCTCCCATCCATTTGTCAGTGCCATCTCAGAGTTTGCAATTCCATTGCCCGGACGAGGGTGGCTCACGTCATCAGCCATCGCTATGTTAATCGTACTCGCACTCGGAATTTATCTTGCGCATTACACTCGATTTGGTAATAACGTCTACGCTATCGGCGGTGATCGAGCTTCAGCTGAACTGCTAGGGGTTCCTATCCGCAAAACGCTTGTGAGTGTTTATGCCTTCTCTGGATTTACCAGTGGCATGGCCGGAATCGTCTATACGTTTTACACTTCATCGGGATATCCGCTGGCAGCCATGGGAGTTGAACTCGATGTCATCGCTTCTGTTGTCATTGGGGGAACACTACTCACTGGGGGCGTCGGTTTTGTAATTGGGACATTACTAGGCGGCCTGATCCAAGGGGTGATTCAAACGATTATCGTATTTGACGGGACGCTTAATAGTTGGTGGACCAAAATGGTGATTGGATTCTTGCTATTCATTTTTATCGTTCTACAACGGCTTTTAACCCGATCTTTCGGCGTTGCCGAAAAACCAGCCTGACCGAGATGAGGGCGATCGTGGTCACTATTTCATAGACCACGATCCATATCAGCCCAAGTTATTTCATGGCAGATTGATGAATCCGATGCATTGGATCAAATTCACTTGCAATGACTAATTTAAGCGAATTTCTGCTACTATACGCCTCGCCGCAACAACCCAAAATAATGATGGCTGCTATCACTCCAAATCAATTATTCCTCAATACTTTGATGAAGCGGCAAGCTAAATATGATACGTAATCACTTGAGTACACTTGCCCAACCACCCCTGAGTCATGATTGATGAATAAAGCATCCAAGCAAACGAATTCCCAAATATCTACGGATACCCCTACCGGATTTCTATTCCTTGCAATATTAGGGGCATTGATGGCTTTTACTTCGCTATCAACCGATATCTATCTCCCCGCGATGCCGCAAATGTCACAAGAACTCGGCGGTGATGCAGCACTAACAATTACAGGTTTTTTGATCGGATTTGCAATAGCTCAACTGATCTGGGGACCTATCAGTGACCGTATTGGTCGAAAAATTCCACTCTTTCTAGGAATGTTGTTTTTTACTATCGGCTCTACCGGATGCGCACTTTCTCACAATATCGAACAAATTATTTTCTGGCGTGTATTTCAAGCCATCGGTTCTTGTGTCGGTCCCATGTTGGCCCGGGCTATGATCCGAGATTTATTTGCCCGAACACAAGCGGCACAAATGCTCTCCACACTGATGATCATCATGGCAATGGCCCCTATTGCAGGCCCCCTCTTAGGTGGACAAATCATAAGATTCAGTAGCTGGCATAGTATTTTCTGGCTTTTAGTCATCATCGGTATTCTGATGTTCTTTGCGTTATTGCTACTTCCAGAGACTCTGCCGAAGCAACGTCGTTCCCAAACTTCATTACTGATTGCATTTAAAAACTACTACCGGCTGCTTGGCGATCTGAAATTTATGAGCTACACACTTTGTATTACTTTTTACTACATTGCAGCTTATGCTTTTATTACCGGCTCGCCTTCGGTCTATATCTCTTATTTTGGCATCGACTCGCAGCATTATGGCTGGCTATTCGCCGTCAATATTGTGGGCGTTATCGGTATGAGTTTTGTAAACAAACGACTTGTCAAACGGTTTACCCTCGACCGGATTTTGCATATCGCGATTATTATTGCCGCTATTGCAACGACGGTGCTTGCAATAGCAACAAAATTAGAAATAGGTGGCGTTGCCATTATTATCATCACCATCTTCGGTTTCTTTGCAATGAACGGTATTTTATCGGCCACCACCACAGCGGCCGCGCTAGACGAAGTCCCTGAAATAGCCGGTTCAGCCTCAGCGCTCATCGGTTCTTTACAGTATGGTAGCGGCATCATCTCATCATTATTACTGACATTCTTCAATGATGGGACACCGTGGACAATGGGCTGGATTATGTGTTTATTCACTTTAGCGAGCTGTGGTGCTGCATTTATGAAAATACGCAAGCCGCGGTATTAAGAGCTACAGACAAAAAAATCCCAGCAACAGACTGGGATTTTTATTATGGCCTAAATTAAATTTCATATTGCTTAATCATATGCGTTAAGCAGAATATTGATGCTCATTCAATAATAGATAGATTACCAGAACCTAAACCCACTTGATATTCATCAGCGCTATCTCAAAATTTAATCTACGAATAGGCCATAATTGACCATTGGTTAGATCATTTATTTAAAAATTACAAACCCAATTCTTCAAACACTTTCTGCGCAATAGGCAATGCTGTATTAGCGGTTGGCCATCCAGAGTAAAAGGCCAGATGCGTAATCACAGCAACAATCTCATCTTTACTACAGCCGTTTTCAATGGCTTTTTTCAGGTGGAAAGGCAATTCATTGACGCGATACAGCGAGATCAACGAAGAGATAGTGATCAGACTTTTTTCTTTCGCTGTTAATGTTGGATCTTCCCACACTTGACCAAACAAGACATCGTCTGAATATTGAGCTAATTTGGGAGCGATATGGCCAAAAGCTTTTTGTGCTGCACTCGGTTTATCCGCCATAATAAATTCCTCTTATAGTTTGATTGCATCAATTGTATTGACGAGTTGTACAAGAATACAAAGATAGACGAAACTCATAAATCCCTTTAATCAGTATAACTTCATGAAACAATTTCATAAGTTAAAGCGGTTACTGGGGTAATTAATGAATAATTAGATCTAACCGCCTCTATGGGTGATAACGAAGTGCATCCAAAAAAATCTGAAATGCAGGAGAAGCCAGCCGACGGTTTGGATAATATAAATAAAACCCCTCAAATGGTGGACACCAGTCCTCCAAAACCCGGACTAACTGCCCTGCTTCAACATAGCGTAAAATTTCAGCCTCCGGAACATAACAGACGCCTAACCCTTCAAGCGCTGCATCAATGCGGCTTTCAGCACTTTCAATAACAATCTGTCCCTGAACCCGTACGGCTAACTCTTTTCCCTCTTTTTCAAACTCCCAGGCATACAATCCCCCCCGGGTGGGCAAACGAAAATTAATACAATTATGAGCCATCAACTCATGCGGTGTCTCAGGGGAACCATTGCGTTGCCAATAATCAGGATGGGCCACAACAGCCATTCGCATCGTTGGTGAAATCGGAACAGCAATCATATCCTGTTCCAGACTTTCGCCTAAACGGATACCCGCATCAAAACGTTCAGAAACAATATCAATAAAACCATAATTAATATCAACTTCAACTTTAATCTCTGGATACCTAGCGACAAGCTCTTTGACTTTAGGCCATAAAATGGATCTCGCTGAATAATCATCAGCGGTTACCCGAATCGTCCCCGCCGGGGATAACTTAAATAAATTAACAGCCTCTAGTTCGTAATCAATTTCAGCAAACTTAGGTGCAATGGTTTGTAACAGATATTGTCCGGCTTCAGTAGGTGAGACACTCCGGGTCGTCCGGTTCAGTAACCGAACATTCATTCTCGATTCAAGCCCCCGAATGGTATGACTTAAAGCCGACTGGGAGACCCCTATCTGAGCGGCGGCTTTGGTAAAACTCCCCTGCTGAGCCACAGAGATAAAAGCAATTAAATCATTATAATTTTTATTCATAGACTCTAAATTAGATAGCGGTTGAATAATTGATCATAAACCCATAAATCGTGTCAATCTCGGAGAAAACTATCAGACCGCAAACCATCGCTTACGGTCAATGAATGATACCCAACAGCCTCCGGACCAACTTTTCTTTAAAACACTAATTGCGAACCATCTGTCGTCTTTCACTGTTCATAAAGACCCACGATCCGATCAACAAAACCCAAAGCACTAACAGTAAAAGCGTGATCACAAGTGCTTCAGTATAATTAATTTTTACAAGGAAATATCCATATAATGCACCGGCAAAGGCTGTCCCTAGTGCAAAACAGCCCTGCTGAATCGTATTCAGCATCGCACTGGCAGAACTCGCATAGTGTACCGGCAATCCCGATAACGTAATCCGTATCCCTGAAGTGATCATCCAAGCATTCCCAAAACCAACCAGTCCAGCGCCAGGAATTAAAAACCAAATCGAACGCGAATGAAGTTCTCCCATATGCATGATCATCAGCATTGTCATGATAAAACCAAGCCCCGAAATACCAGCGCCAGCCATGAACATCCGATAATGGCCCCACTTCATCGACACCGATTTACTACACCATGATCCGGCAAAAAATAACAATCCCAGAGCCATAAAAATATGACCTGATTCTAATGGGCTCAACAAGAGTTCATTCTGAATACAAAGCGCCGTAACAAATAAAAAACCTGAATAAGTAAAGGTAACGGCCACATACCCGGCAAATCCCACACCAACAAATCGAAATCTGAATAAAGAAGGGAGTAATAACGGAGAACGTCCCTGCTGTTCTTTAACTTTTTCTAATTTCCAGAACCCAACAGTCAGCGGAATGATCAAAAGCGCCAACCAACGAATCTGACTATTAATATTGCCTAATGCCACGGGCAGCAGTAAACATAGCAGGATAAGCGCAAATAAGCTCATACCGACATAATCCATAAATGGTTTCTTTTCAGCCCGACTCTCAGGGATCACCACAGCCCCGACCACGAGAATGATTAGGCAAGCCGGAATATTAATAAAAAATGCAACGCGCCACCCCAAACCAAATAAATCAGCCGTAACCAACCAGCCGCCTAAACACTGGCCTATTGCGACTGAAAGCCCTGCCACACAAGAATAAATTCCAACAGCCCGACTATGTCGTTCACCCGTTAACAACGCATGAATCGTCGCCAAAATCTGAGGCATTAATAATGCTCCGGAAAGTCCTTGCAAACTTCGGCCCACTAACATCGTAACCAAATGATGTGATAAACCACAAATAGCCGATGCGATACAAAAACCGACCATTCCGATCAGAAATAATCGTTTCCGGCCATAACGATCGCCCAGTCGGGCCCCGGTTGCCATAAGTGACGCGAAACTTAATGCATACAAAGACACAACCAAAACTAGCCCTATCTCATGGGTATGTAAGGATTCTCCCATTGTTTTTAACGCCACATTAACCACTGAAAAATCTATCTGAGGCAATAGTTGCCCGGCAACTAGTAAATATAATGCCCCATTGGATAATGACTTATAATCACCCGCCATAACGACCTTCTTCTTGGATTTAATAGATACAGAGCGGTATATTATGGAGGGATATAGCCTCGTACAAGAAACCAGTTAGACGGGTATAAATTCTATCAGGGTCAATCAATGGATAATCAAAATCTGTATTTATTAGGTGATTTTTTGCGCCGGAAACGGGAAAGCCTAGCTCCCGAATTAGTCGGAATTGTAAAACCTGTTCGTTCCAGAACCCCCGGGTTAAGACGCGAAGATGTCGCTGATCGCGCCGGAATCAGTGCCGTATGGTATAGCAAGATAGAACGAGGAAAAATCTCGGGGATTTCCAGACAAACGTTAGCCACCATCGCTGATGCATTGTTGTTAACCACGTCAGAGAAACAATATCTCTATAAATTAGCCATCAATGACAATCTTCCAATCGATCGCCAATGCAGACATATTTCGACCGAAAGCCGTCGTTTACTAGACTTACTTAATCCATTGCCAGCCATGTTCCTCAACGACTATTTTGACATTATTGCGTGCAATCAAGCCTATCAATTGATGTGTGGTGTGAACATTAATGCGCTTATAACCGATGAACGCAACTATGTACTCCTCAGTTTATTCAATCCTGAATGGCAAAAGTTTATGGATATTGAGGCCCCATCGTCCCAAAAAAAACATATCATGAAAATAGCGGGTTGTTTACGAAACTCCAGTGCCTCCAGACCTCATGATCCCATCTTGGCTTCCCGGATCCAGACATTTTGCGAGCGATCCGATCTTTTTAAAACATGCTGGGAAAAGAATCATATTCAACCGCTACAGCAACAAGAATTTACCTACAATCATCAGACTTTAGGATCCATGACATTTAAAAAACAAATCTGGTGGAATTTTAACGGTGATAGCAGTGCTCGACTCAATGTTTATCATCCTCAAGACCATGATGCATTGCTGCAATTAACGGCCCTCTATCAGGCATCAGCATGATGCCATACAAACAGCTTATGGATGACAACTCTGCAAAAAGCCGAGCTTAAAATAGGCTCGGCTTTCAGGACGATAACGGGGACTGCTGCTTTTAAACGAAGCCAAACATTCCCCATACGCCATGCTTGTTTATCTATCTTTTTATAAACCTGCTTACTGCATATAAGCCCCACCACAAACAGGATTATAGGTACCTGTAATATGGGAACTTTCTTTAGAGACTAAATAACGAACGGTATTCGCTACATCTTCAGGTTTCGCCACACGTTGGGTCGGTGTAAACGCACGGATCATTTCTTTAAACTCCGCAGGCGCATCTTTTGTCGCATCAGTTTCAACAAGACTAGGAGCTACAATATTAGAGGTAATGCCGAAAGGACCCAATTCTTGTGCTAGGTATTTATTAAAACTATCTAACGCCCCCTTGGCTGAACCATGCGCAATGAAATTCGCGGCCGGACTTTCAGACAATGTACTAGAAATAAACACCAAACGGCCGTATTGCTTCTCTTTCATACTTTTTGCCGCAACTTGAGCTACTTGATAAGCTGCATGCATCTCATCATTTAATTTTTGAGCAAACTCACTCCAGCTTTGTTCTAGAAACGGTTTAGCTGTAAAATTCATATTGGCATTAGAGACCAATACATCAACGCCACCATATTGTTGAACTTGATCAAACATGGCTTCGATTGCATGATCATCACGAACATCTGCTTTGATGGTGTATGCTTCCCCCCCTTCATTGCGAATATCTTCTGCCAATTGTTCAGCAACTGCCGTGCTATTTACGTAATTGATAAATACACGAAATCCATCTTTCGCTAAAGCTTTTGCAGTCGCAGCACCAATACCACGCGCACCACCAGTAATAAGTGCATTACATTTTGTCATGTTCTTTCCTCTTAAATAACAACGAGTTGCTTTGGTTATTACAGCGAATAGCAGACTGTATTCACATGAATTCTGTTAATTGAATTGCCTTAATTTATGGATCACCTGCAGCAAGGCCTCTTGGCTGCGCTGTAAAGAGTCGTTATCGACATCTTGCTGAACATCCCTCAACACCTCCTCGGCGATCACCGAGCATTGCGCTACAATATCCAAGGCTTTTTGAGTCAAACTCACTAATTTTTGCCGACTATCGATAACTGAGCGCTGACGAACTATCCATCCCCGCTTTTCCATTCCATCAATAGAGCGGCTCACGCTCGATTTTTCTAAATATAGTAATTCACTGATCTGGTTTTGAGTCATCGGTTCACTATTTTTCAAAACCAAAATGACGCCCCATTGTTCGGCCGTCATATCAATACCAATTTGTTTGAACCGCTGAGTCAACAGCCGGTTAAATAGCCGGCTGGCAAGTCCCGTTAAATACCCCAATGAAAGTTGGTGATTATCAATATCCACGCAAAATCTCAAAAACGCCTCATAAATAGTTGTATACACAACTACATGTTCAACTGTCAACAAAAATATCTCATATCATTTACATCTAATTGAACCAACAAAGAAAAATTAATCGGAATTAGAGCATATGTTGGCACTCATTCACGATCAAAATGAACAAGACACTATTCGTTGCAGATAAAGCGCAGGGATTGACGATCTCAACTCTAATCAACAGAAGATAGCGGCCCTCTTCATTGAAAATAGTCAAAGCTCATAACAAGGGAGGGATGATGATAACTGTCTCTTTTAATCTATTTCAGAATAAAATAGTGCAAGAGACAGCTTCAGACAATGTGCATGTCATGCATCATCTTTCATTCAGGTCAGTTAGATCTGCCCGAATACCGTATTCTCCTGTTCCGCAACACGCACAAATGTGGTCCGTTTGGTTAATTCTTTCAATTTACTAGCACCAACATAGGTACATGCGGAACGAACCCCACCAAGAATATCCTGTACTGTACCTTCGACACTACCCCGAAAAGGGAGTTCCACAGTCTTACCTTCTGCCGCTCGGTATCCGGCCACACCGCCGGCATGCTTGTCCATGGCACTTTGAGAACTCATACCATAAAAGCGCATCCACTGCTGACCATCTTTTTCAAATACTTGGCCGCCAGTTTCTTCATGAGCAGCCAGCATGCCACCAAGCATGACGAAATCCGCTCCGCCACCAAAGGCTTTGGCGATATCGCCCGGGCAGGTACATCCACCATCGGCAATGATCTGTCCGCCTAATCCATGAGCTGCATCGGCACATTCAATAATGGCTGACAACTGAGGATAACCTACTCCGGTTTTAACGCGGGTCGTACAAACGCTCCCCGGACCAATCCCAACTTTGATAATATCGGCCCCACTGATAATCAACTCTTCAGCCATTTCACCGGTCACAACATTTCCGGCAACCACAACATGTTTTGGAAAATACTTCCGAACTTTAGCTACATAATTAACAAAGTGCTCAGAATAGCCATTGGCGACATCAATACAGATAAATAAAAGCTCAGATGATAACGCTAGGATCTCTTGTAACTTTTTAAAATCATGATCACTGGTCCCGGAGCTAACCATCAAATAACGGTGCTGCTCAACAGGCAATTCTGCTAAAAATGCTTTCCAATCATCCTGTTCATAATGCTTGTGTACAGCGGTCATCATCCGGTGAGCAGCTAACGCTTTAGCCATCCCAAAGGTTCCAACCGTATCCATATTGGCTGCAATAATTGGTACACCAGACCATTGACTTTGTTTATTTTTGAAAGTAAAATCTCTAGTCACTTCAACTTGAGATCGGCTCTTCAGGGTTGAACGTTTCGGTCGAATCAAAACATCTTTAAATCCTAACTTCAGATCTGATTCTATACGCATATTTTCTTTCTCACTTTTTCAGCACACAAACCGAACGAGTATAACGGAATTTTTTCTGTTTTACAGTACTCTATTGATCTATTTTGAGGGGAGCATTATGCAGTTACGATTCATTTTAGCTAAGCATCCTTGCTTAGACTATTTGATAACTGACGCATAAAAACGTAGACACAAACGGTTATTTTGAAAGCGAATGGATAAAGACCACAAACACGCGCAACTTGCTACCGATATAAATTTGTAATAATTGTCCCGGCGTTAACAATTGAGGTTGATAGAGGTAGGTCAACCGGTACAGATTAAAACGAGCCACAGCTTTAGAAATGAGCCAATCTGGACGCCAACGATGCCGTCGGATCGTCACCCTTTCGAAATCGACAAGCCCGACATGATCCTGCTCATCCACGACCACATCTCGAATAGGCATCGAATGTCGAGCAATGCCAACATCCAGCATGTCCTCTACAATCACAGCGAGATCCTTTAAATTTTTTTCATTTAAAAATTTAGCAGAATGCCCTGGTAAGCGAGACATCTCCAGTGTATGGGTTTGGTCATCGCTTTCATATAAAAAAGGAACACCTTTTGTATTTCTTAATAAGGTCAGTGCTTTTTTTTCAATACGATACCGTCGGGAAGTACTTTTAGAGGCCGATTTGAAATGCTTTGTCACTCGTTCTTCACCCAGTGTCAGTAACATTTTATGCGTGTTATATACCCCATCCACGACCTTACGATGAACGGCATGTTGAGAAATCTGAATTTTCATATCGTGATCATCCTAGACAACATTATTTCTACATTCAGAAATAAACAGTAATGATAATTATTTATATATTAAGAGAGACATACTTTTCTCAGACCAATGGATTATAAAAATATGTAATCATTCAAAAAAGAAAAGCTACCGGGCCACCGATACTGAGTCCACAACCAAAGTTACATTGACTCAGCATCATCTATTTACTTATCAACCAGTCCCGTATAGTTATGATGCCTTCCAGGGCGAAAAGATCGAAGCATAGAATGGATACAACTTACTGTACTAGTGTACATTTTTCTGAGTTCTATTCATAGTTATATAAAATAAAAGCCAGACAACACATCTGACTTTTACCCTTATCTTACCTAAAATGATTATCGTCGACTAGCTGCGAAATCTAGCATCCGATTGAGTGGGATCATAGCTTTTTCCCGAATGGCAGCATCAACAAATATTTCATGCCCCTGATACTCATCCAACACCGAATTAATTGCTAACAAACCGTTCATCGCCATCCACGGGCAATGCGCACAGCTTCGGCAAGTTGCCCCATGCCCCCCTGTAGGAGCAATAATCATCTCTTTGTCAGGACACGCCTGTTGCATTTTATAAAAGATACCTCGATCAGTGGCCACTATCAGTTGCTGATTAGGTAATGTCTGAGCCGCTTTAATCAATTGACTTGTAGAGCCTACGGCATCCGCTTGTGCCACTACGGAACGAGGTGACTCAGGGTGAACCAACACCGCCGCATCAGGGTACTGTTTTTTCAACTCGGCTAAAGCTCGATGTTTAAATTCATCATGAACGATACATTCCCCTTGCCAAAGCACCATATCCGCACCGGTTTGCTGTTGCACATAACTACCAAGATGACGATCAGGGGCCCACAAAATAGACTCTCCTTGACTATCCAGATAATCAATAACATCAACGGCAATGCTTGAGGTCACCACCCAATCTGCACGGGCTTTTACCGCCGCCGAAGTATTGGCATAAACAACAACCGTGCGCTCGGGATGTTCATCACAGAACTGGCTAAAAGACTCAATAGGGCATCCTAAATCTAGAGAACAAGTTGCCTCTAAAGTCGGCATTACCACTCGTTTCTCTGGCGTGAGTATTTTAGCCGTTTCCCCCATAAATCGAACACCACAAACCACTAATGTGTCTGATGGATGCTGTTTACCAAAACGAGCCATTTCCAGTGAGTCCCCAACAAAACCACCCGTTTCTTCGGCAAGTTGCTGGATCATCGGGTCACAATAATAATGGGCAACTAAAACGGCATTCTGTTGCACTAATTTTTCACGGATCAACGCTTTATAGTGAGTTTGTTCTATTTCACTAAGCACAGCAGGCTTTGGGGGAAAAGGATAAATATCCGTATTGACCGAATTAATAGCAGGCATAATCATTCATTGTATTGACAAAAACTTCGGATATTATACACCTGACATGGGATAAAAGCGAAACAGCCTAGTGAACAAGAAACAATCGAGTGGGGAAAATGGTGGGTCGTGCAAGATTCGAACTTGCGACCAATTGATTAAAAGTCAACTGCTCTACCAACTGAGCTAACGACC
>NZ_JBFNXK010000026.1:0-17963 GCF_046054165.1 Celerinatantimonas marina
CTGGCTCTGGCTCTGGCTCTGGCTCTGGCTCTGGCTCTGGCTCTGGCTCTGGCTCTGGCTCTGGCTCTGGCTCTGGCAAATGAGTATCGGAGCTAGCACCCGGTGATGCAAGTTCCGAATCCCGTAACTGCGCGGCTTGCTGCTGTAACTGCTGTTGTTCCTGATTTAACTGCCGAATCAACGAATTGTCATACTCATCAACAGCAGATTCATCACCTAAAACCGTTTTTTTTTCTGTAACAGCTGCAGAAGCCTGAACCACAGGCTTCTGCACAGAGGATATCCTCGATGTAACCGGAGCTGGAGTCACTCGCAAATCATGTGGTGATATGGCCACTGACGACACAGGACGAAAAGCTAGCATCCGAATAATCGTCATTTCAAAACCACTTAACGGCAGAGGAGCATAAGGTAAATCTCGCCGTCCGGTAATGGCTATTTGATACAACAACTGTACAAACTGGCTATCACTCTGCTCGGCTAGCTTTTGAATTAAAGTATCCTGATCATTATGTAGTAGCTGTTGAAGTGCCACTCGATGCAACCAAGATGCAAGTTGCTGATGTAAATCATCATAATCTGGAGCTAACTGTTTGATCTGTTCGATCTTGGCAAAAGCTGCCGCGCTATCCCCACCCATGACATGCGCCAATAACTCCCGGATATGATGCGGATCAATCGTCCCCAACATCTCAATGACATCATGATAACGAAGCTCACCCCCACTCAGCGCCAACGCCTGATCGGTCAAACTCAGTGCATCTCGCATACTGCCATCGGCTGCCTGAGCTAATGCTTCAACAGCTAAAGGTTCACTCGGCAAAGACTCTAATTGCAAGATGTGATGAAGTCGCTCTGCGATCTGTGCTTCTGATAATGCCGTAAGATGAAACTGCAAGCACCGGGATAACACCGTAACCGGCAATTTTTGCGGATCCGTCGTAGCCAATAGAAATTTCACATGCTCAGGAGGCTCTTCCAATGTCTTTAATAATGCATTGAATGAATGCCTGGACAACATATGAACTTCATCGATCAAATAGATTTTATAGCGTCCCCGGCTTGGCCGGTACTGAACATTATCCAGTACATCCCGCGTATCCTCGACCTTAGTTCTGGAGGCTGCATCAATCTCGATTAAGTCGACAAACTGCCCATGTTCCACAGCCTGACAATTACTACATTGGCCACAAGGATGATCAGAAATACCCTGTTCACAGTTAAGACTCTTGGCAAACAAACGCGCTAGTGTTGTTTTCCCAATCCCCCGGGTTCCTGAAAATAAATAAGCATGATGTAAAGTCTGCTGTTTCAATGAATTAGTCAATGCAGCCAGCACATGCTTTTGCCCGACCACATCGGAAAAACGTTGCGGACGCCATTTACGTGCTAATGCTAAATAACTCATAGTTCAGCTCCAGCAGGCTTAATCGCCTTGGTATTGCACCAAGTGAGTCACATGAACTCCCATCTGTTCAAGACGCTTTTGCCCAGGTAGATCAACTAAATTAATCACAAACGCAGCATCGGTAATCGTAGCCCCTAACTGTCGAATTAATTTAACTGTTGCTTCAGCCGTTCCCCCGGTCGCAATCAGATCATCAACCAACAAAACATGATCATCAGAATTTAAAGCATCTTCATGAATCTCAACACTATCATGACCATACTCTAATTCATAACTCTGACTGATTGTTTTACGAGGAAGTTTTCCTGGTTTACGCACTGGAATAAAACCAATGCCTAGAGCTAATGCTAAAGGCGCCCCAAACAAGAAGCCTCGGGCTTCAGTACCGGCTACTTTAGTAAAACCACGTCCTTTGAACGTTTCAGCTAAAGAATTAATTGTAGCGGCGTATGCAGCTGGGTCTTCCATCAGACTCGTGATATCTCTGAAAATAATACCGGGTTTAGGATAATCAGGGATCGACTTAATGCTTTGTTCAATCAAAGCATAGGTTTCTGGCTTCATAATACATCCAAATAGTCAAAGAAAAAGCCCATCACTGGTATGGGCCTTTTTATATGCATAGGGGGATTATCTCAATTTGTGGCCAACTTGCAAAGGTCGAGATCATATTTCGGCTTTTAATTGCTGGAATTAACAACATTTCATTCCCATCCTTTTGGAAATCTGAGGTCATTCAAGCTAAAAGGCGTAAACCTTCGCCTAAAGAGCAACAGTCTCTGGACATTCACCATCAGATAGCTTAAAAAGCAGCTTTTATCTTATACTGTAGAGTTATTCATGAAATTGGTGCTTGCGCCTATGGAAGGCGTCGTCGATGCACAAATGCGACAATTACTGACCGGATTGGGAGGATATGATCTGTGCGTCACCGAATTTATTCGTGTTAACGAGCAAAAACTTCCGCCTAAAGTATTTTACCGGCTCTGCCCTGAACTTCTCACAAAAGGTCAAACCGCTTCCGGAACCCCAGTTCGAGTCCAACTTCTAGGGCAATCACCTCACTGGCTAGCACTAAATGCCATCACAGCGATTCAACTCGGCTCACCTGGAATTGATCTCAATTTTGGCTGTCCGGCAAAGACCGTGAATCAAAGCCGCGGCGGCGCGGTGTTACTCAAAGAACCCCAATTAATCCATGAGATTGTAGCCGCCGTTCGACAAGCCGTGCCTGCTCAATACCCAGTATCAGCTAAAATCCGATTAGGCTATGACAGTAAAGAACATGCCGTAGAAATCGCCGATGCTGTTGCATCAGCCGGAGCAACGGAACTAACGGTACATGCTCGCACTAAAATGGATGGATATCGCCCCCCGGCTTATTGGCCTTGGATCGATAAAATTCGGCAACACGTCCATATCCCCATCATTGCCAATGGCGAGATATGGGATCATACTTCGCTACAACAATGTCAAGAACAAACCAATGTCGATCAATTTATGGTGGGGCGCGGGGCGGTTGCGACTCCCAATCTGGGTAATATGTTAAAGAATAACGCGCCTAAACTAACTTGGCCCGAAGTACTAACCCTACTCTTGCAATTTTCTACATTACCAGATAATGATAAGGATATTATTTATTATCCTTCACGAACAAAGCAGTGGTTTAGCTACCTAAGGCTCAGCTATCCAGAAGCGGACCCTTTATTCCGAGAATTACGGACCTTGCGCCAAAAAGAGTTAATCACTCAAGTTTTACAGCAACATTTAACAATTTTAAAACCAACCGTTTTCAATCATGAAAAATAATAAAATATTTAACTGTTGTTGATTCATATCATGACTATTCAAAAATCAGCTACCTATACTCCTGCTATATATTATCAGTAACGCATAGGAATAATTTTGGAGTATTCGCATTATCAGGTTCGCCTAGAAAATATGATGGCGACGATCCGAAAGGATATTATTGCCACGTTGCTCAAATTACCCGATTCTAAAATAAGCGTCACGATTGAAGATTTAGAATATATGGCTCGCGCTGATTTTGTCGACTATATATGTGCTATAGACAGTGCTGCTTTAGAGCCGTTTAGAATTCAGCTTCGTCGCATTGATGCCGCCCTTTGCCAATATGAAATTGGTCTTTACGGAATGTGTAGCGATTGTGAAGAACCTATTGAAAAACAACGTTTAGAAATAGATCCATGTACACAACGCTGTGAAAAATGTGAAGCCAAACATCAGGCAAAAAAACGTCAGGATCTATTTGCTCTTTAATTTACAGCTTTAAAACCAATCAGCTAAAAATCTTGTCGTCCAATGAAAGAATGGGACAGCGTTGTCCCATCCACATGATCCAGTTCTCCCCCGATAGGAACACCATGAGCAATTCGAGATACTTTGATCTGCCGTTGCCGGGCGAGCTCTGCAATATAATAAGCAGTCGCTTCACCTTCAACCGTCGGGTTGGTTGCTAAGATAACCTCAGTATACGATTCTTCATCTAATCGGGCTTCGAGCTTATCTAAACCAATTTCTTGCGGGCCAATACCATCTAAAGGCGATAAATGGCCCATCAATACAAAATAACACCCCGAGTATTGAGCCGTTTGCTCGATAGCAACAACATCTGCCGGATTTTCAACAATACATAACAATCCCGATAATCGACGCTTGTCAGAACTACATATGGGACATAACTGCTCAGCCTCAGAGAAATTTCGGCAAACCGGGCAATGACCAACAACTTCAAGCGCCTGTTGCAGGCATTCCGCCAGTTTTACAGCTTGGGACCGTTTTTCCTGTAACAATGAAAAGGCCATCCGCTGTGCGCTTCGAGGGCCAACTCCTGGTAACACCTGCAATGCTTGAATTAACCTATCGAGACTCGGGGTATATTTCATTTCAGAGAAACCTTTACATACTGATCAATTGATAATCACGCTGGAGTCGTTCAATGATCTCTTCTTTAGGATGTGCAGAAAGCTCAATGGCTTTACCTGTAATCGTTTGCGCGATTTGAGTATAGGTTTTAGATAAATCCATCATAGCAGAAACAGGCAACGCATTATCTCTTGCCAACGCAAACCGTTCTGGCATCCGCTCCTTATTCAATAAGATATCCGGCTCTGGAAAATGATTCAGTAAAAACTGGCGAAAGCCTTCTTTTGAGTTTTCGATAATCTGCCCTTGCTGATAAGCGACTCCATCCCAGATACGTGACGAATCAGGAGTACCGACTTCATCCATATAGATCAGCTGTTCCTGACCATTTTGATCCGTCACATAACCAAATTCAAATTTAGTATCAACGAAAATCTGCTGATGCTGAGCCAGCGATTCACTAATGGCTGCAAATCCCTGTTTTAATAATTTTTCATAAAGATCAACATCTTCAGGATTCCGGAACCCAAAAGACTGGTAATGCTCGACCAAATTCTGGCGAGATACGTTGACATCATCAGCTTCAGGAACACCGGGAATACCTTCCAAAATACCTTTGGTTGACGGTGTAATTAATACCTCCGGCAATTTCTGGTCCCGCTGTAATCCTTCGGGTAACTGAATACCACAAAAATCACGTTCTCCTTTTTGATAAGCACGCCACATCGAACCGGTAATGTACTGCCGAGCAATCGCTTCAACCATCACAGGACGTGCTTTTTGCACAATCCAGACTAATGGATGTGGAATATCCAGAATGTGGCTCTGAGCCAATCCTTTTTGTCTGAATAATTCAAACCAGTGATTTGAAATTGCATTTAATGCAGCCCCTTTCCCCGGGATCCCCTGCATGTTCTGTTCACCATGCCAAATGCAATCAAAAGCTGAAATCCGATCACTAATCACCATCACAGCCAAAGGTGTATCGAGAGGAACCGGATAACCTTTCTGCTCAATCAAACGGCGACTATCATCTTCAGTAAGCCAGTAAACAGAACGCACCTTACCGCTATGAACCGGAAGCGCGGTACGGATCGGAAGATCATTATTGACAGCCATAACCTGGTCAGCAATATTCATGGGGGTAGATCCTATAATGACAACAGAGAACGAAAAGACTAAGCAACTAATATCACTTAGCGATATGGGACTGAATTGTACCAAACCTGTCGAGGTATGCCACTGATTCCCAAATAATCCCCGATAGACTCATTACTTTAATTAAACTCAACAGACCGAACTGAAAGGCGATACCCCTGGATAGAAGTAATATACTGGGTGCTCAAATAAATAGCTCTGGTAAAAGTATCAGCATCCACTTTGACAGAAACACGGATCCCGTATTTATCCATCCGAGGATTAGGATCCAAACACCCCTTTGATCGGAGCTCTCCACCTAAATTTTCCAGATCTTTATCCGTTGCTTGCCGTAGACCAGAAAGAATTAGATCAAATTGATAAGTATTCATGACATCCTTGCTAAATGTGAAAACTGATTTGGATAAGAATGGCTGATCATTATTGGCAATAAATACCAATGCTACAATAGTACTTTATAGTGAAAATTAAGACTTAGGGACTAAAGATTCTGGCGAAGAGACAATAAACTTAGCTATTAGTTTTCGAACAAATAGATCAAGTTCGCTGATTTTAATGACAAAATTCATCATAAACTAACTAAAACGATCACTAAGATCCTTTTAGTTGATCTGATCATTTTTTCAGCAAATTACCGCAATTTATCAATAAATTTTACGCTTTGTCGCTTTTGCTAAACAGAAGACATCGGCATAGACACTGATTTCACACATCCCGATGTTTTCTAAATTTCATGAGTGATTGTGAAATCCACGGTCCAGTGAGAATGATAATCATGAGTCGACAGGTTTGTAATGCCATAATAAATGCCACATCAACCGGCGTCGATAGAGCAATAACAGCAACCGTATTGGCCCCTCCGGGACTCGTTGCCAAATAAGCCGAAAGCGGATCAACATGGAACCAGTAACTAACTCCCATTCCTAATATTCCACATAAAGCAATGAGAATTAAATTCGAAAACACAATACGAGGTAATGCCTTCAATGAAGTTCGCAAAATATCACGATCAAACCCTAACCCAATCTGCCAACCGATCAATGAATAACTCAAAACTAATAAAACTTCTGGTAAATCAATAACGATCCACCCCATCAAATGTAAGAAGGTTCCGAGGAGCATCGGCACCAACATCGATCCGGCGGGAATACGCGCTATATGACCGAGAATGACACCCCCAACAATCAACAATAATGTCATGGATAAGTTCCATCCATCCGGGAGCACAGCCCATCCTTCAAAGAGTGAATGTGTCATGGATCCGCTACCCGTCACTATCGATGCGACTACCGATGCAACTAGGACAACTAATAGCACCCGAATATATTGCATACAAGCAACTAGTCGTTCATCAGAACCGAACGCTTTCGCCATAATAACCATGGCACTGGCCGCTCCGGGTGAAGCCCCCCAAATGGCCACATCTGGTGGGATCACATTCCACTTAGCCAAGACTAATCCCAACCCCCAACTCAAGATCATGACCACTCCAATCACCAGCAGAAACAGCGGCCAATCTTTTATCATTTCATGCAGAATATTTTGAGTGAGACTCGTTGCGATCAAACAGCCGATCACAGCCTGAGAACCATGATATCCCCAACGATTCACTTTTAGTCGAATGTTAATAACCGCGAATATAATACCGGCCAACATCGGTCCAATCATCCACCCGGCGGGAATGTGGCAAACAGTCATGATCCAGACTAAAAATACCGATATTCCAATTAAAAAAAACCATCGAATGCACTTAGATGAAAAGCGAGTTCGAGAAGTGGTAATTTTTACTTGGCCCATGAAAAACCTACTCAATCAATATTGGAAAAACAAGCGAGACGTTACTCTATCTCTTAGAAAGGAAAATAAAATATTGAATCAATCATGACAAAACATTTGGAAAAGCACCTTGGATCCCTTCGATAATCATCTGAGCCCCAATAACAGCAAGAATTAGCCCCATAATTCGAGTGATAACGCCTAAAGCACCACTTCCAATAACCGCCACAAATCGCTGTCCGAACACGAAAAATACAAAAGTAATCAAACACAATGCGGCAAACGATGAGAGGATAATAAATAACTCCAACAATCCACCATGCGCAGCATAGTTCAGTGCAGTCACAATAGTCCCCGGTCCAGCCAAAATAGGCATAGCTAGAGGGAAAATAGAAACACTTAAGACAGCTTCACGACAGGCATCATTATCTTCACTCGGCAATTGGTGCATACTCGATTGGTTCCCATGGAGCATCTGGAATCCGATAGTCCCAACTAGCACCCCACCAACTAACCGAAATGCTGGCAACGTAATGCCAAAAAGCTGAAAAATCCAATGCCCGGCAAGCGTAAAAATACAGACCAAAATAAATGCAATCACAACCGCACGTAGGGCAATTAACTTAGTTGTTGCCGAATCATCATTAGCAGTCAAACCCAAAAAAATAGGCACATTAGCGATGGGATTCATAATGGCAAAAAAACTCATAAAAACCGTTGTTAAATGTGCAACAAAGTGGTCCATAAGCGATTCTCCACGCTTTCAATGATCAGAGTATGAATAAAAAACCCCGGTCAGGCCGAGGTTTTTCAAAAGTACTGATAATCAATTATGCTTTTTGAATGACTTCAATCCCATTCATGTAAGGCCTTAACACCTCAGGGACCACTACTGAGCCATCAGCTTGTTGATAATTTTCTAGAATTGCAACCAATGTTCGACCAACAGCCAAACCCGAACCATTCAATGTATGAACCAGTTCCGGTTTTTTTGAACCCTCTGGGCGGAAACGAGCCTGCATCCGACGAGCCTGAAAATCTTCACAGTTACTCACTGAAGAAATTTCCCGATAGGTATTCTGTGCCGGTAACCAGACTTCTAAGTCATATGTTTTGGCCGCTGAGAATCCCATATCGCCAGTACACAATGTTACAACCCGATAAGGTAAATCTAATTTTTGCAGAATATTTTCCGCATGCTGACGCATCTCTTCAAGAACTTCATATGAATGCGCAGGATGAACCACCTGAACCATTTCGACCTTATCAAACTGATGTTGACGGATCAGCCCCCGAGTATCCCGGCCATAGGATCCGGCTTCACTACGAAAACATGGTGTATGGGCCGTCATTTTAAGAGGAAGCTCAGCTTCATCAAGAATGACATCCCGCACCATATTGGTCAAAGGAACTTCAGCCGTTGGGATCAAACTCATCCCAATTCCTTCTTCAGTTGCAGGTTGCATATTAAATAAATCTTCACCAAATTTAGGTAACTGACTGGTTCCATACAACGAATCAGCATTGACTAAATAAGGAACATACAATTCATGATAGCCATGTTCACTAGTTTGAGTGTCTAACATAAACTGCGCAATCGCCCGATGCAGTCGAGCTATTTTATCTTTCATCACGATAAAACGTGAACCACTGATTTTTGTCGCGCTTTTAAAATCAAGCCCAGCTAAACCTTCACCGATATCCACATGATCACGAATTTCAAAATCGAATTTACGCGGTGTACCCCAACGGTGCAACTCCACATTTTCTGATTCATCTTTGCCAACCGGAACCGATTCATTTGGTAAATTAGGGATTGTATAAGCAATCTCTTTTAAATGATCCTGAACGGCCGCAAGCTGCTGCTTCGCCTCGTTAAGTTTATCACCCAGCGATCCAACTTCCGCCAGTAATGGCTGAATATCCTCACCTCGAGCTTTCGCCTGGCCAATTAATTTGGAGCGAGAATTCCGTTCATTCTGTAAATTCTCAGTTTCTATCTGCAAGGATTTACGCTGTTCTTCCAATTTTGTCACTAATGCGACATCCAATTGAAAACCTCGGCGAGCAAGACGCTGGGCCGTGGTTTCGATCTCACTCCTCAGATATTTAGCATCTAACATGATAAACCTTAATTAATATATTCCATCACCTTCATCCGAAGGTTTTTTATTTGTTATAAACTCAAATACCCTGATGATTACCCGGGTAACTGCAATCTATTCTATCACTTCTTAGGGTACCGTTGCTGCTCACTTTTTGCATCTAATTCATGCAGATAATCAAGTTTTGCTTTAATTTGTTTTTCTAATCCCCGATCCTCTGGATAATAAAATTGCAAATGCGCTATAGATTCAGGCAGATAACTTTCCCCAGCAGCATAAGCTCCTGGCTCATTATGTGCGTACCGATACTCGGCACCGAATCCCATTTCAGCCATTAACTTCGTGGGAGCATTGCGTAAATGATACGGAACCGGGAGATCACCGTAATTTTTAGCCGCTTCCCGAGCGGCACTAAACGCTTTATAGACCGCATTACTTTTAGGAGCACAAGCTAAAAACACAGCGGCTTGTGCAATCGCACGTTCACCTTCAGCGGGACCGACCCGGGTATAACAATCCCAGGCATTGAGTGCAACCTGCATCGCTCGAATATCAGCATTACCGACATCTTCCGAAGCGATGGCCAACATTCGCCGCGCCACAATCAATGGATCACACCCTGATTCTAGGATGCGACTATACCAGAATAAAGCGCCATCAGGGTTAGATCCCCGCACTGATTTATGAAATGCAGACAGTAAATCATAATATTGATCCCCTAGTTTATCGACTTGCGAAAAATGGGGGCCGCACACTTGAGCAAGTAGAGCTTGATTTACTTCACCATTGTCTTCAACCAGATCGGTGGCCATCTCCAATAAATTCAATGCTCGCCGCGCATCTCCCTGGGCAAATTCAGCAAGCTGCTGAGCAACGCCCGCAGCAAAACACAAATGGCGCGACTGAAGTTGTTGATCTTCAGCTAATGCTCTTTCTAAAACTTGCTGAATATCTGCTTCATTCAAACGCTCCAACACATAAACTCTGGCTCTAGAAAGTAGCGCATTATTCACTTCAAAGGAGGGATTCTCAGTCGTTGCGCCAATGAATACAACCGTACCATTCTCAATGTGGGGCAAAAAAGCATCTTGTTGACTTTTATTAAATCGATGCACTTCATCAACAAAAAGGATCGTACGACGCCCTTGCTGCTGGACATTTTTCGCATTCGCAATTGCTTCCCGGATCTCTTTCATGCCCCCCGTCACCGCAGAAACTTTTTCGACATGGGCGTCCGCATAGTGGGCAATAATTTCCGCTAACGTTGTTTTCCCTGTTCCCGGAGGCCCCCATAAAATCATAGAGTGGAGCAATCCTTTTTTAATCGACTGATACAACGGCTTGGACGGATCTAATAGTTGTTGCTGCCCTGCATATTCCTCAAGAGTTTGAGGGCGCATTCGCGCAGCTAACGGTCGAAAATCGGGGGCGAAATCAAATCCTAAATTATTCATGAGACTGACGTTGATCGTCTATTTCAACCCCTTGAGGAACTGTAAATACAAACTGTTTTACATTAATTCTAGGGGTTAAATTAAAATGGGCTAGTTTAAAACGACTTTGTTGTCCCTGAGAATCTGTGACATCAAACTCCTGAATCGCATCGCCGTTAAAAACGATAGTAAATGTAGGCTGTTGATGATCTTCTTTACTCGTCACTCGATAGCTGTCAGCCTGTACTTGACGCACCTGATAGCTACTCCAACTTTTAGCTCGCGGATCGGCTAATAAAATAAAAGGCGTATGTGCAATCGCATCGGAGGCATTATAAATAGAGACTTGTTCAACCATTGGGCTGTAATACCAAATGGTCCGACCATCTGAGATAATCTGATCGTCTCCCGGTGACTGTTCCTGCCAAAATACTTTGCCCGGTTTAGCCATCACTAAGCGGCCCTGTGCTTGATGAACTGTTTTACCCTCGGGGCTAATCACCGTCTGCTGAAAGTCAGCCGAAAAATGTTCGATAGGCTGTAATTTTGCCTGTAAATCACTCATTGGATCGGCCATCACCAAAAAACTTGATAAACAACTACCAACCGTTATCCATTGGATCAGTCTCATTCAATACCTCTGTATTTGAATTATATTAGTCAAAACGAACCGGCGGTGGTGCAAGGACATCCCGATTTCCGTTATGCCCTGGAGGACTAACGACACCTTGAGCCTCCATCTGTTCCACAATTCGAGCGGCACGATTATAACCAATTTTAAATTTTCGCTGCACTCCAGAAACGGATCCCCGTCGACTCTCCGTGACAAAAGCCACGGCTTGATCATAAAGCTCATCAAATTCATCCTCCATTGAGGACTGCTCTCCAGGCAACAGAATTTCAGAACTGGTTTCACCATTTGAAATTTCATCAATATAATTTGGCTCGCCTCTGAGTTTCCAGTCGGCGACAACTCGGTGAACTTCATCATCATCAATAAATGCCCCATGAACCCGAGTTGGAACACCGGATCCCGGAGGGAGATAGAGCATATCCCCCTGCCCCAGTAAAGCCTCAGCACCTTGCTGATCTAAGATAGTGCGGGAATCGATTTTACTCGACACCTGAAACGCCATTCGCGTTGGAATATTTGCCTTGATTAATCCGGTAATCACATTCACGGAAGGTCGTTGAGTTGCTAAAATCAAATGAATCCCTGCAGCTCGAGCTTTTTGAGCAATACGGGCAATCAGTTCTTCAACCTTCTTACCTACGATCATCATCATATCCGAAAATTCATCGATCACAACGACGATAGAAGGGAGTTTCTCGAGAGCTGGCGCTTGTTCATCCATACTATCTCCGGGTTTCCAGAGTGGGTCGGGAATCGATTCCCCTCGCGCTGCCGCCTCTTTCACTTTCGCGTTATACCCTTTTAAATTCCTTACACCAACCGCTGACATTAGCTGATAACGACGCTCCATTTCTCCCACACACCAGCGCAGCGCATTTGCTGCTTTTTTCATATCGGTAACAACTTCAGAAAGAAGATGTGGGATCCCTTCATAAACGGATAATTCCAGCATTTTCGGGTCAATCATAATAAACCGAACTTCTTCAGGTGTTGATTTATAGAGCATACTCACAATCATGACATTGACACCCACTGACTTGCCTGAACCAGTTGTACCGGCCACAAGTAAATGAGGCATACGCGCTAAATCAACAACCACCGGCTCTCCTGCAATATCGCTTCCGAGAACCATAGTTAAAGGTGATTTATTTTTATGAAATGCAGGACAATTCAAAACTTCACTTAAGTAAACAATTTCCCGATGCTTATTGGGTAACTCCAGACCAATCACAGATTTACCTGGAATCACTTCAACCACGCGGACACTAATCGCAGACAAAGAACGAGCCAGATCTTTTGAAAGTCCCGTAATCTTACTCACCTTAACCCCAGGTGCTAAATCCAGTTCAAAACGTGTAATAACAGGCCCCGGACAGACGGCAACCACCTTGGCATCAATATTAAAATCAAGTAGTTTCGTCTCAACTAATCGAGCGATTTGATCCAATTCATCCTGACTCACTGGATTAACTTTTTTATCGGGTCGATCCAAAAGGCTCATATCCGGTAAAGGTGCCAAATCCTTAGGCCGTTCAACCGGTTTAAAATCATCGAGAGTTTTACTATGAGCAGGAGCAACCATCCGGGCCATGGGTTTATCTTCGGACTCAGAATGACCCGACTCAATCATGGACGTCGTCATCACAACCGGATCTTTTCGTTCGGGGATTACAGAATCGACTTCAGTTTCTTCAAGCCAATCATCAGCGTCCTCTTCATACTCCTCATCCTCATCTCTATCTTCAATCACACTATTCTGATGCTGACGAGTAAATAAACTTTTCAGCTTAGAAGGCGACGGTTCAGAATCTGACAATGCTGGACCTACGGTTTCCAGTTGTAATTTGGAGTTTGAATCAAATGGGTGCGTTAATTTTGATTTACACCACAAGCTGAAATCATTGAGCCATACACCAATAATTTCTACAATCGTAATCCACGAAACTCCTGTAATAAGAGTGATTCCAATCGCCAGTAATGCTAATAAAACAATCGTGCTTCCCAGATTACCCAATGTGGTGACCATAATTCCGGAGCACAAATCACCGATGAGTCCTCCAGACGAGAAATGATAAAAATCATTAAAATTTACCGAAGCCAGCGACGTTGAACTCACTAATGCCAGAACGCCACCAATAATCCTCAAGCCACCATTAAAAAAAGACAATCGCTCATCGGCACTGCGGTGCCAACAACAAAGATAGCCCACGAAAATAATCACGATCGGAATAAGATAGGCAACCAGCCCTAATAAGAAGAAAAGAATATCCGCAAGCATGGCCCCAAAAGAACCAGCCGCATTAGAAACATGCCCTTGCCATGATGTCTGTGACCATCCAGGATCAGCTGGATTAAAACTAAACAATGCAATGGCACAAAAAACAGCAACCACGATAATGCCAATGATCCCAGCTTCCTGAAGGCGCTCAGACCCACTTAATTTAGAAGAGAATAAACTTGCCAAACAGCAACTCCCCGTTTAACTCAAAACACTTAATAAAAAAGGGTGACTCTATTATAAAATATCATCTTATAACATATAGCAGTTATTCTTTTTATAATAAACAAAGGAGCGGCCAAGCCGCTCCATGATCTGCAATTTACCATACATAAAATTGCGCTAGTGCTTAATTACCAATCGATTACTCTGCTTAACTTCTTCCATGACTACATACGTACGCGTGTCATTTACACCTGGTAATCTCAGTAATGTCTCACCTAAAAGCTTACGATATGCGGACATATCAGCGACTCGGGTTTTTAAAAGATAATCGAAATCACCTGAAACGAGATGACATTCCTGAATCTCTTCTAACTGCTGTACTGCACTATTAAATTGCTCAAAAACATCTGCAGCACCACGGTTTAAGGTAATTTCAACAAAGACAAGCAACGACGCATCAAGATATTGAGGATTCAGAATTGCTGTATACCCACATATATATCCCTGCCGTTCCAAACGCCTCACCCGCTCCAAGCATGGTGTTGGACTCAAACCAACCCGTTTAGATAGCTCCACATTGGAGATCCTACCATCCTGTTGCAACTCATTAAGTATGTTGCGATCAATCCGATCAAGTTCCTTCATGTGTTGACCTTTGACTTCCATTATTATGATGTTGTAAAAATTTTTTTGTTATAAGTGGACCTCAGAAAGAGTTGTCTGACTCTATCAATAGCCGCAATGGGATATTGCCTCGGACTTAATCAATCCATTTTAAAAACGGACAGCCATTGTGCTCAGGGGATTAAATATGACAAAACCGACTATCCCCTGTAACTATCAAATCTTCCATAAAAAAAGTCTAATCGCAAGCTTTTATCGACATTTTTCTCTATAAAATCCCTTTTTCATGGCGATTTTAATAATGTTAGAGACAGAACTAACCAAATTAACGATCAATTACAAGATTGGGCAAAATACCAATTTAGACGTATTCGTTCTCAGTAATACAAAAATGTTCTTGGAAATTACTCGATCTACTTCAGGAATCATTTATCATACCTAAAATTGATCCTTATAGAGACAGGTTCTATGCAAGATATTCAACATAGCCAACTTATTATTCTTGGTTCAGGCCCTGCCGGTTACACTGCGGCTGTTTACGCTGCACGAGCAAATTTAAATCCCACTCTCATTACCGGCATTCAGCAAGGCGGACAATTAACCACCACCACCGAAGTTGAAAACTGGCCAGGTGGTGCAGAAGGGCTCACCGGTCCTCAATTAATGGAACGGATGCAAGAACACGCGGAGAGGTTTAATACTAATATCGTATTTGACCACATTAATAAAGTGGATTTTTCATCTCGACCACTGCGCCTAACTGGTGATAGTGGTGAATACACTTGTGATGCACTGATCATCGCTACCGGAGCCTCCGCCAAATATTTAGGACTTCCTTCCGAAGAACTCTTTAAAGGGAAAGGAATCTCAGCCTGTGCAACATGTGATGGCTTTTTCTATCGCAACCAAAAAGTTGCTGTGGTCGGCGGAGGAAACACCGCAGTCGAAGAAGCGTTGTATCTCTCTAATATTGCCGCAGAAGTGCATGTCATCCATCGCCGAGAAACTTTCCGTAGTGAAAAAATCCTATTAGACCGAATGATGGATAAAGTAAATCACGGCAATATGGTTTTACACTTGAATAAGACGCTGGATGAAGTACTTGGAGATGAAATGGGGGTTACCGGCGTTCGTCTGAAAGATACCCAATCAGGCGAAACATCCGATCTGGACGTTATGGGGGCCTTCATTGCGATTGGTCATCAACCCAATACAGCCATTTTTGAAGGTCAACTCGACATGAATAACGGCTATATCAAAATTCAGTCGGGCCTAAATGGCAATGCAACTGCCACAAATATTCCTGGTGTCTTTGCCGCAGGTGACGTGGCCGATCATATCTATCGCCAAGCCATTACTTCTGCCGGAGCCGGATGTATGGCGGCCCTCGATGCAGAACGTTACTTAGATAGTCAAAAATAAATTGTTATCCGATAGCCAGCCTCGTCTGGCTATCTAACACTCCAAACCCAAAATGAAATGCACTCCCGTCGACATTCGCTCTTAAAAATATGTTATAAATTGCATTTATGATGATTAACAAAATACGCTAAAAATAATTGATAGCGTAACCGTTCTTCAGCAGCTAATGATCACATTATTTTGATGATTCAGGCTGTCATCTCAATGGGAATATCGATGCAACTGCATGTTTTAAACCACACTTTAAATTTTCCCGATATTAATAGCGCATTAGATCATCCTGACGGGCTGCTCGCCATTGGTGGTGATTTAAATCCAGATCGGCTGATTCGGGCCTATTATCACGGCATATTTCCTTGGTTTAGTGAAGAAGATCCCCTGCTCTGGTGGTCCCCCGGAACACGCGCTATCCTCGACCCCAAGCGACTTCATATCAGTCATAGTATGCGTAAATGGCTTAAAAAAACGACCTTTCATGTCACAGTAAACAATGCTTTTACCGATATCATCCGACACTGTGCTACTCGCCCAAATCACGAGGGAACTTGGATTACAAACGAAATGATCATGGCCTACTGTAAGCTCCATCAGATGGGATACGCGCATTCTGTAGAAGTCTGGGAGCAACAACAACTCGTCGGAGGATTATATGGAATTTGCATCGGGCAATTATTTTGTGGTGAATCGATGTTCCACCTTCAGACCAATGCTTCTAAACTTGCTTTTATCCGACTGGTACAGCATTTTTCTGCTCATGGAGGGCAATTAATTGATGCCCAAATGCCCACCGAACACCTTATGAGTATGGGAGTACAACCCTGTTCCCGAAATCACTTTAAATCATGTTTAGAACAACTTCGAGATCGTTCGATTGCTAAAAATTGCTGGGATCCTCAAACATTATGAAATTACAGTTAGGGGTAACAACTGAACATTCATGCTCTTATCTTGACGACCAGAGTGCTCGAGAAGCAGTCTTAATGCCCGAAAATACAACCGCGGCAATATACCAATTATTAATTGATCAAGGATTTCGCCGTAGTGGTGATCATTTATATCGCCCTTATTGTCAGCTATGTACCGCATGTCAATCATTACGAGTTGATGTTCAAAATTTTAAGCCAACTCGCAGTCAACGACGTGTTATTCATAAAAATACCGATATCACATGGAATGAAAAAAAGTGCCTTACTCTAAAACACTATCAACTGTATTGTGAATACCAAAGTGCCAGACATCATGGCGGTACCATGGAGCACCAAAGTTACGAGGAATTTTGCCAATTTTTGAACTGCTCATGGGCACCAATACGTATCCTTGAAGGCTACCTTGACACCGAATTGATTATTGTCTCAATTATCGATCTCTTTGATCAAGGTGCCAGTGCCGTGTATACCTTTTTCTCACCCCAATATGCAGCGCGTTCTTTAGGTAAAACAACCATCATCCAGCAAATCAATTGGCTCAGGCAGGCAAATAAAAATTGGCTTTATCTAGGGTATCAGATCGATCCATGTCCCAAAATGAATTATAAAAATGAATTCTCACCTCATCAGCGTTTCATAAATAACCATTGGGACTTCGAAAAAGCCGAATAAACTTTACACAGAGCTTGGGATCTGGCATCCTTCCTGCGTTTTTATTGGAGTATACTCACCGAGGAACCATGGCGAAAGAAGACAATATCGAAATGCAAGGCACAGTTCTGGACACATTACCAAATACAATGTTCCGAGTGGAATTAGAAAATGGTCATGTGGTCACTGCTCACATTTCTGGGAAAATGCGGAAAAACTATATCCGTATTCTGACTGGCGATAAAGTGACTGTTCAGCTGACACCTTATGATCTGTCGAAAGGACGTATTGTATTCCGTGCCCGCTAAGTCACCTGCTTCGCTATGAAAAAACCAGCCCTCAGGCCTGTCTTTTATACAGAAGTCCCTCACATGATGTGAGGGACTTTTTTTGAACTAAATTCTAGCTTCACGATCAGATCTTCAACGGATGGGCTTAGTTGAGGATACCTGAAATGATAAAAAGCAATAATGATTGGGCTGAAGAACAATTTGGGC
>NZ_JBFNXK010000027.1:0-17459 GCF_046054165.1 Celerinatantimonas marina
CGTGAAGGCGGACGTACAGTAGGTGCAGGCGTGGTTTCAAAAATTCTTGAATAATCGAGAATAGAGAGACGATTACGTTAAGAAGGCTGCCGTTAGGTGGCCTTTTTTATGCGCGGCTAAAAATCATGGATGCTTCTATGGTTAGCGATATCGGGATACTTCGCCGGGAGAGCAATCCATGGGGTGGATGCGATGGCCATTGTTCCCGAGTCGGAAACTAAAAAGAGTTCGTTTTCTCACTACCGTAGATATACTTTTCTGGTATGATGTGCCCAGTTAGTCAACTTGTGATCGACTAAGGGTTACAATTTCAGCGAAAGCCCCTATAATATGGGGCTTTCTTTTACAGGGGAAGTTTCATGAACGGAACGGTCTCTCCTAAATCGAAGGTTGAGGTTTGAGTCCCTTGGCCCCTGTGAGTGTTACGCTGCCAGTTTTAGCAAGCCTCGATCAGCAATTGGACTCAGTTTTAAAAGGTAATTGAGCGTTGCATGGGCAGCGTTGTTTTTTGGTGTGGGATAACAGGTAGTTTATGTCAACGAATATAGAGAACCAGAGCGGGTCGATGGATGGCCTTAAATGGGTGATAGTCGCAATTCTCGTTGTAGCAGCAGTAGTCGGTAACTACTATTATTCGAATCTATCGATCCTGATTCGGGTGATTGGTGTTGTGATTGCGATCGCCATTGCGTTTGGTGTCGCAATGTTAACTGTGAAAGGCAAAGCTGTTTTTAGTTTCGCCAAAGAAGCGCGTACTGAAGTTCGCAAAGTGGTTTGGCCAACTCGTCAAGAAACTATTCAGACAACTTTGATTGTTTTGGCTGTATCGGCGGTCGTTGCATTAATTCTGTGGGGCTTAGATGGAGTTTTTGTTCGTTTGGTCGCCTTCATTACGGGAGTTAGCATTTAATGAGTGAAGAAGAACTGAAAAAACGCTGGTACGTTGTCCAAGCTTTTTCTGGCTATGAATCTCGCGTTGCTAAATCACTGCGTGAGCATATCAAAATTCATGAAAAAGAAGATTTGTTTGGTGAAGTGCTGGTTCCAACTGAAGAAGTTGTTGAGATGCGAGCTGGACAAAAACGGAAAAGCGAACGTAAATTCTTCCCCGGTTATGTGCTGGTTCAAATGCACATGAACGACGAAAGCTGGCATCTAGTGCGTAATGTTCCTCGGGTGATGGGATTCATCGGTGGAACACCGGAACGTCCAGCACCGATCAGCGATCGTGAAGCGGCTAAAATTTTAGATCGGTTGAATGAATCAGCTGATAAGCCACGGCCAAAAACATTGTTTGAACCCGGTGAAGTGGTTCGTGTTATCGAAGGCCCATTTGCTGACTTTAACGGAACGATCGAAGAAGTTGATTACGAGAAGAGTCGAGTTAAAGTTTCGGTCTTGATTTTTGGCCGAGCAACGCCTGTAGAGCTTGAATTTGGTCAGGTTGAAAAAGGCTGATTAATTTAGCAACAGTTATTGAGATAGGGCAGTGGATGATTTATAATCGCTGCCCTTTTGTTATATCGGGAAGCCAATATTCAGTCTGAATTGAGGCGCTACAACCCATTAGAGGTAATTTGCAATGGCAAAAAAAGTTGAAGCTTATATTAAGCTCCAGGTTGCAGCCGGTGCTGCTAACCCAAGTCCACCAGTTGGTCCAGCTCTGGGTCAGCATGGTGTGAACATCATGGAATTCTGTAAAGCGTTTAACGCACGTACTGACAGTCTCGAAAAAGGTGCTCCAGTTCCTGTCGTTATTACTGTATACAGTGACCGTTCTTTTACATTTGAAACTAAGACTCCACCGGCTTCTTATCTTCTGAAAAAAGCAGCGGGTATCAAATCTGGTTCAGGTGTACCGAACAAAGAAAAAGTAGGTACGGTAACCCGTGCTCAGCTTGAAGAGATCGCTAAAGTGAAAGAACCAGACTTAACTGGTGCTGACTTAGATGCGATGGTTCGTACAATTGCAGGATCTGCCCGCGCGATGGGCCTAGTGGTAGAGGGCTAAGACGATGGCAAAACTTTCAAAACGTATGCGTACCATTCGTGAAAAAATTGACTCAAGCAAAGATTATTCAGTTAATGAAGCCATTGCTTTGTTGAAAGAATTAGCAACTGCTAAATTCGTAGAAAGCGTTGATGCATCTGTAAACTTGGGTATTGATCCTCGTAAATCTGACCAGAACGTTCGTGGTGCAACTGTGTTGCCACATGGTACTGGCCGTACTGTTCGTGTCGCTGTATTCACTCAGGGTGCTAATGCTGACGCTGCGAAAGAAGCGGGTGCTGATATCGTGGGTATGGATGACTTAGCCGCTCAGGTTAAAGCAGGTGAAATGAACTTTGACGTCGTGATTGCTTCTCCGGATGCGATGCGCGTTGTAGGTCAGTTAGGTCAGATCTTAGGTCCTCGTGGCCTGATGCCTAACCCGAAAGTCGGTACTGTGACTCCTAACGTTGCTGAAGCGGTTCAGAACGCTAAAGCGGGTCAGGTTCGTTATCGTAACGACAAAAACGGTATTATTCATACGACTATCGGTAAAGCTAACTTTGATGATAACCAAATCAAAGAAAACCTGGAAGCTCTGCTAAACGCGCTGCGTAAAGCAAAACCTTCTCAATCTAAAGGGCAATACATTAAGAAAGTCAACCTGTCGACCACTATGGGTGCAGGTGTTTCTATTGATGTTGCATCTTTGGAACTTCAGGCTTAAGCTTGCAGGTTTACAAGGCGCGTAATTTGCTGTAAAATTACGCGCCTTAAGTTATGGGTTTGGGTTATTTTTAACCCACGTCCAAGACCGCAGGGGATAGTTTATCTTAAATAGCCTGCGCAGACGGTGAGGAACCCCTGAATAGTTTATGACTTATTCCGGATCCGTAGCCGTATCGATGCCCTAATCATCGGTTAGGGGAACATTAATACTAGGTTATCCTAGTTTGGAATCCAGGAGTAAAGCCAATGGCATTAAGACTCGAAGACAAAAAGCAAATTGTCGCTGACGTCAACGAAGCTGCCAAAGGTGCCCTTTCTGCTGTAGTCGCTGACTCTCGTGGTGTGACTGTAAGCGCTATGACTGAACTGCGTGCGAAAGCTCGTGCAGCTGGCGTTTATGTACGTGTTGTTCGCAACACATTAGCACGTCGCGCTGTAGAAGGCACTGACTTTGAATGTCTCGTAGATACATTCAAAGGTCCAACTTTGATTGCTTTCTCAAGCGAACATCCAGGTGCGGCTGCGCGTCTGTTTGAAGATTTCGCAAAAGTACAAGAGCATTTCGAAGTTAAAGCGGCAGCGTTTGAAGGCGCTTTAGCAGATGTTAGCGTTCTGGCGAAACTGCCAACTTACGACGAAGCGATCGCGAAACTGATGGCAACTATGAAAGAAGCCTCTGCTGGCAAACTGGTTCGTACCATTGCTGCAATTCGCGACCAGAAAGAACAAGCTGCAGCTTAAATTTGCAATTTGCTGCTTATCTGTATAAATTTTTACTAAGATTTAGGAATTTGAGTCATGTCTATCACTAAAGACCAAATCATCGAAGCTGTTGCTGAAATGTCAGTAATGGATGTTGTTGAACTGATCGAAGCAATGGAAGAAAAATTCGGCGTTTCTGCTGCTGCAGCTGTTGCTGTTGGCGCTGCTGACGCTGGTGCAGCTGCTGAAGAGCAGACTGAATTCGACGTAATCCTGAAAGCTGCTGGCGCGAACAAAGTTGCTGCTATTAAAGCGGTTCGTGGCGCAACTGGCTTGGGCTTGAAAGAAGCTAAAGCGATGGTTGAATCTGCACCTGTTGCTGTTAAAGAAGCTGTTTCTAAAGAAGAAGCAGAACAACTTAAAACTCAGCTTGAAGAAGCTGGTGCTGAAGTTGAAATTAAGTAATTTGCCAATAAGGCAAATTGCAGCCTGAATAAGGCATTGGCTGGTGATTTTTTAATCACCGGCCTTTTTGCGCTGTAGGACGTCGGTAATTTCACGTCATTTAGACTCGGCTTCCTGCGTATCAAGTATGCGTCTCTCCTGCGTACTTCAAACTAAGAAATGACGTAGTAAGAACTGTCCAATATGGGGCAGAGTGGGTCACTTATCAGCGAGCTGAGGAACCATATGGTTTACTCTTATACAGAGAAAAAACGCATTCGTAAGGACTTCGGGAAACGTCCACAAGTGGTAGATACACCTTACCTGTTATCTATTCAACTTGATTCCTTCGACAAATTTATCGAAGTCGATCCTGAAGGCGAGTATGGCCTGGAAGCAGCGTTCCGTAGTGTCTTCCCGATAGCTAGTTATTCTGGCTATTCTGAGTTGCAATATGTGAGTTATCGTTTAGGCGAACCGGTCTTTGACGTGAAAGAATGTCAGATTCGGGGGGTCACCTATTCGGCTCCACTACGGGTGAAGCTACGGTTGGTGCTATATGATAAAGATGCACCGGCGGGCACGGTCAAGGATATCAAAGAGCAAGAAGTCTACATGGGTGAAATTCCACTCATGACAGAAAACGGGACGTTTGTGATCAACGGAACCGAACGGGTTATCGTATCACAGTTGCATCGTAGTCCTGGGGTCTTCTTCGATCATGACCGAGGCAAAACTCATTCATCAGGGAAAGTTCTGTATAACGCCCGAGTGATCCCTTACCGTGGATCGTGGCTTGATTTTGAGTTCGATCCCAAAGATAACCTGTTTGTCCGGATTGACCGTCGTCGTAAGTTGCCTGCATCTATCATTTTGCGGGCATTGGATATGAGTAGTGAAGAAATCTTAAATTATTTCTTTGATACTACTGATTTTGAAATCCGTGATGGTAAAGTCTGGATGACTCTGGAACCTGCACGCCTTCGCGGTGATGTTGCTTCATTTGACATCATGCTGGGTGATGAAGTTCTGGTTGAAAAAGGTCGCCGTGTTACTGCACGTCATGTGCGCAAACTCGAAAAGGCCGCTGTCAACGAATTGGAAGTTCCGCTTGAATATTTAGCCGGTAAAGTTTTGGCTCACGATTATATCGATGAGACGACCGGAGAAGTGACTGCGGCTGCCAATACTGAATTAACAATGGAACTGGTTGCACAGTTAGTGCAGGCCGGTTACACAAAAATCACCACTATCTATACCAATGATTTAGATAACGGTGCATTTATCTCTGATACTTTGCGGGTTGATCCATCCACTAACCGTTTGGAAGCTCTGGTTGAAATTTACCGGATGATGCGCCCTGGTGAGCCACCGACAAAAGATGCGGCGGAAGCGTTGTTTGACAACCTGTTCTTCAGTGCTGAGCGTTATGATTTGTCGACCGTTGGCCGGATGAAATTTAACAGTCGTGTTGAACGGGAAGATGGTAACGAAGCGGGTGTTCTGGATAAAGACGATATCCTGTTGGTGATCAAAACCCTGATCGATATTCGTAACGGTCATGGTGATGTCGATGATATCGACCATCTGGGTAACCGCCGTATCCGCTGTGTTGGTGAAATGGCAGAAAACCAATTCCGCGTCGGTTTGGTCCGTGTGGAACGTGCGGTTCGTGAACGGTTGAGCTTGGGTGATCTGGATGCGTTGATGCCACAGGATCTAATCAACGCCAAACCGATTTCTGCGGCGGTGAAAGAGTTCTTTGGTTCGTCACAGCTGTCTCAGTTTATGGACCAAAACAACCCGTTGTCAGAAGTGACTCATAAACGTCGTGTTTCTGCGTTAGGCCCGGGCGGTCTGACTCGTGAACGCGCCGGATTTGAAGTCCGAGACGTACACCCAACCCATTATGGTCGGTTGTGCCCAATTGAAACGCCTGAAGGTCCAAACATTGGTTTGATCAACTCATTGGCGGTTTATTCTCGGACTAACGATTATGGTTTCTTAGAAACACCTTATCGCCGTGTGAACGATTGCGTGATCACCGATGATGTCGAATTTTTGTCTGCGATTGACGAAGGTAAATATATCATCGCACAGGCAAATGCGCCGGTAGATGCTGAAGGCCGTTTAACCGGGGAACTGGTTCCATGTCGTCACCGTGGTGATTCAACCTATGCGACACCGGATCAGGTCCAGTTTATGGACGTATCGCCTCAGCAGATTATTTCTGTCGCGGCATCATTGATCCCATTCCTTGAACATGATGATGCGAACCGAGCCCTGATGGGATCGAACATGCAACGTCAGGCGGTACCGACCATTCGCTCCGACAAACCATTAGTGGGAACCGGGATCGAACGCGCGGTAGCGGTCGACTCAGGTGTGACTGTGGTGGCTAAACGCGGTGGTGTTGTGGATTACGCCGATGCCTCGCGTATCGTGATTAAAGTGAATGATGATGAACTTCGTCCTGGCGAAGCCGGTATCGATATTTACACATTGACTAAATATACCCGTTCGAACCAAAACACTTGTATCAACCAGCGCCCTGTGGTTGCAACCGGTGAACCGGTGATGAAAGGTGACGTGTTGGCCGATGGTCCATCTACCGATTTAGGTGAGCTGGCTCTGGGTCAGAACATGCGTGTCGCGTTCATGCCTTGGAACGGTTACAACTATGAAGACTCCATCTTGCTGAATGAAGATGTAGTTAAGGAAGATCGCTTCACTACGATTCATATTCAGGAGCTGTCTTGTATTGCTCGTGATACCAAACTGGGTAGCGAAGAGATCTCTGCCGATATCCCTAATGTGGGTGAATCGGCGCTGTCTAAATTAGATGAATCCGGGATTGTATACGTCGGTGCAGAAGTGAAACCGGGCGATATCCTGGTGGGTAAAGTCACTCCTAAAGGTGAAACCCAGCTGACTCCGGAAGAAAAACTGTTGCGTGCGATCTTTGGTGAAAAAGCCTCTGACGTGAAAGACACATCACTGCGGGTACCGAATTCAACTTACGGTACGGTCATTGATATCCAAGTCTTTACCCGTGACGGTGTTGAAAAAGATAAACGAGCGATCGAAATTCAGGATATGCAGCTACGTGAAGCGAAAAAAGACCTGACTGAAGAATTTAAAATCTTCGAAGAGGGAATTTTGGCGCGTGCTAAGTCATTGTTACTCGGTGCGGGGCGTAGCGAAGCTGAACTGGCTCGGATGAAACCGGCGGATTGGTTTGAGCTAGCATTAGTTGATGAAGAAGCTCAGACTCATTTAGAACAGATCGCGGATCAATACGAAGAACTCAAAGCAGACTTTGAGAAAAAACTGGATATCAAACGCCGTAAAATCACCCAAGGTGATGATTTGGCCCCTGGTGTTCTGAAAATCGTCAAAGTTTATCTGGCTGTCAAACGTCGCATTCAGCCGGGTGACAAAATGGCGGGTCGTCACGGTAACAAAGGGGTGGTTTCAATTATCGTTCCTCGTGAAGACATGCCATACGATGAAACCGGGCGTCCGGTTGATATCGCGCTGAACCCACTGGGGGTACCATCGCGTATGAACATTGGGCAGATTTTGGAAACCCATCTAGGGATGGCAGCCAAAGGTGTCGGTGAAAAAATCGACAAAATGCTCAAAGATCAACGTGGTGTAGAACTTGAAAAACTGCGTGATTTCATCCAGAAAGTTTATGATCTGGGGCATACTCGTCAGCAGATTAATCTGAAAGAGTTCAGTGATGAAGCGTTGATGACACTAGCGCAGAATCTGCGTAAAGGGGTGCCTATGGCAACTCCTGCGTTTGATGGGGCTCATGAGCCTGAAATCAAAGAGATGCTGCGTCTGGCTGATATTCCTGACTCGGGTCAGATCCAGTTATACGATGGTCGTACCGGGATGCCGTTTGAACGGCAGACAACCGTGGGCTATATGTACATGCTGAAATTGAACCACTTGGTTGATGATAAAATGCATGCGCGTTCAACCGGTTCTTATAGCTTGGTTACACAGCAGCCACTGGGTGGTAAAGCTCAGTTCGGTGGTCAGCGTTTTGGTGAGATGGAAGTGTGGGCCCTGGAAGCATATGGTGCTGCATATACCTTGCAGGAAATGTTGACTGTGAAATCGGATGACGTGAATGGCCGTACGAAAATGTACAAAAACATTGTCGATGGCAACCATCAGATGGAACCGGGTATCCCTGAATCATTCAACGTATTGCTGAAAGAGATCCGTTCGCTCGGTATTAATATCGAACTGGACCAAAATTAATAACGGCCCGTCGGGTTACTGAATGTTGGAAGCAGGCATGGTCCTGCTTCCGCGAGGTTTGACTCCACACTGGAGAGAAACGTGAAAGACTTACTTAAGTTTCTTAAGCAACAAAACAAAACTGAAGAGTTTGAAGGGATCAAAATTGGTTTGGCTTCCCCAGATCAAATTCGCAGCTGGTCGTTTGGTGAAGTGAAAAAACCAGAAACGATCAACTACCGAACTTTCAAACCTGAACGTGATGGTTTGTTCTGTGCTCGGATTTTTGGTCCGGTCAAAGACTATGAATGTTTGTGTGGGAAATACAAACGTTTAAAACACCGCGGCGTGATCTGTGAAAAATGTGGTGTAGAAGTAACGCAGTCCAAAGTGCGTCGTGAACGGATGGGGCACATTGAACTGGCTTCACCTGTTGCGCATATCTGGTTTTTGAAATCACTGCCATCTCGTATCGGGTTGTTGCTAGATATGACCCTTCGTGATATCGAACGGGTTTTATATTTTGAATCATTCGTAGTGACCGAAGCGGGTATGACAACGCTTGAACGTGGGCAGATGCTCACTGAAGAGCAGTATCTAGATTCGCTGGAAGAATACGGCGATGAATTTGAAGCTAAAATGGGTGCCGAAGCCGTACTTGATCTGCTGCGGGACATTGATTTAGCGAAAGAAATCGGCGAAATGCGTGAAGAACTGGGTTCAACTAACTCAGAAACTAAACGTAAAAAATTGACTAAACGTCTGAAACTAATGGAAGCGTTTGAAGAGTCAGGCAACAAACCAGAATGGATGATTATGACTGTTCTGCCGGTGTTGCCACCTGATCTGCGTCCTTTGGTTCCTCTGGACGGTGGTCGTTTCGCAACTTCTGATTTAAACGATTTGTATCGCCGTGTGATCAACCGTAACAACCGTCTGAAACGACTGTTGGATCTGGCTGCACCTGATATTATCGTCCGTAACGAAAAACGGATGTTGCAGGAAGCGGTTGACGCCTTGTTGGATAACGGTCGTCGCGGCCGTGCGATTACTGGCTCTAACCGTCGTCCTCTGAAATCTTTGGCTGATATGATCAAAGGTAAACAAGGGCGTTTCCGTCAGAACTTGTTGGGTAAACGTGTTGACTATTCAGGCCGTTCAGTTATTACAGTAGGTCCATACTTGCGTCTGCATCAGTGTGGTCTGCCTAAGAAAATGGCTCTGGAACTGTTCAAACCATTCATCTACGGCAAACTGGAAGCGCGTGGTCTGGCTACGACGATCAAAGCCGCGAAGAAAATGGTTGAACGTGAAGGCGGTGAAGTTTGGGATATCTTAGAAGAAGTTATCCGTGAACATCCGGTGATGTTGAACCGTGCGCCAACACTGCACCGTCTGGGTATTCAGGCGTTTGAACCCGTCCTCATCGAAGGTAAAGCAATGCAGTTGCACCCATTGGTGTGTGCGGCGTATAACGCGGACTTCGACGGTGACCAGATGGCGGTTCACGTTCCATTGACACTTGAAGCGCAGTTAGAAGCTCGCTCATTGATGATGTCAACTAACAACGTTTTGTCGCCAGCAAACGGTGATCCAATCATTGTGCCTTCTCAGGACGTGGTGTTGGGTCTGTATTACATGACCCGTTCCAAAATCAATGTGGCTGGTGAAGGCATGTTGTTGGAAGGGCCTAAAGAAGCTGAAAAACTTTATCGTGCCGGTATTGTTGATCTGCATGCCCGTGTAAAAGTGCGTATCCGCGAAGTAATTGTGGCAGAAGATGGTTCTCGCAATGAAAAAATTGAATTAAAAGATACCACGGTGGGTCGTGCGATTTTATGGACGATTGTTCCTGATGGCATGCCTTTTGAACTGGCTGACCAAGCACTGGGTAAAAAGCAGATCTCGAAACTGATCAACGTTTGTTATCGACGTTTAGGTCTGAAAGAGTCGGTCATTTTTGCAGACCAGTTGATGTATACCGGTTATCACTATGCGACATTGTCTGGTATTTCTATCGGGATTAACGATATGGAAATCCCACCAGAAAAAGCACAGATTATCGGTGATGCTGAAGCGGAAGTGACTGAAATTCAGGAACAGTTCCAGAGTGGTTTGGTAACAGCTGGCGAACGTTACAACAAAGCGATCGATATCTGGGCTACTGCTAACGATAAATTGTCCAAAGCAATGATGTCGAACCTGTCGACCGAAACGGTGATTAACCGTGATGGCGAAGAAGAAACTCAGGATTCATTCAACAGTATTTATATGATGGCTGATTCCGGGGCTCGTGGTAGTGCGGCTCAGATCCGTCAGTTGGCCGGTATGCGTGGTTTGATGGCGAAACCAGATGGTTCGATCATTGAAACCCCCATTATTTCGAACTTCCGTGAAGGTTTGAACGTACTCCAGTACTTCATCTCAACTCACGGTGCTCGTAAAGGTTTGGCCGATACCGCACTGAAAACAGCAAACTCAGGTTATTTGACTCGCCGATTGGTGGATGTGGCACAGGATCTGGTGATCGTGGCTGATGACTGTGGTACGCATAATGGTGTGGTCATGACTCCGCTCATCGAAGGCGGTGATGTGGTTGAACCGCTGCGTGAACGAGTACTGGGTCGTGTGGTTGCCGAAGATGTGATCAAACCGGGGACTGAAAGTGAAGTTCTGGTTGAACGTAATACATTGCTCGACGAAAAACTGTGTGATCTGCTCGAAGATAATTCAGTAGACCACGTTAAAGTTCGCTCAGTGATTAGCTGTGACGTGGATTACGGTGTTTGTGCGAAATGTTATGGCCGTGATTTGGCTCGAGGTCATCTAGTTGGTATCGGTGAAGCGGTGGGTGTTGTGGCAGCACAATCCATTGGTGAACCAGGTACACAGTTGACCATGCGTACGTTCCATATTGGTGGTGCAGCATCTCGTGCAGCGGCTGAAAGTAATATTCAGGTGAAAAACTCCGGTTCGGTGAAACTACATAACGCCAAATATGTGAAAAACTCTGAAGGTAAAGTGGTTATCACATCGCGTTCGACTGAACTGACCATTATTGATGATCTGGGTCGTACGAAAGAAAGTCATAAACTGACTTACGGTAGTATTCTGGAAGCTCAGGATGGTGGTGAAGTGAAAGCGGGTGATATCGTGGCCAACTGGGATCCACATACACACCCAATTATCACTGAAGTAGCGGGTCATATTAAATTTGTTGATATGATCGAAGGTGTGACCATTAGTCGTCAGACTGATGAATTGACCGGTTTGTCCAGCATCGTGGTTATGGATGCGAACGAACGTCCCGGGACCGGTAAAGAGATGCGGCCAATGGTGAAAATGGTCGGCGATAATGGTGAGGATCTGATGATCCCTGGTACCGAAGTCGTTGCATCTTACTTCTTGCCGGGTAAAGCGATTGTAAACCTCGAAGATGGTGCAGTCGTAAACATTGGTGACGCTCTGGCTCGTATTCCACAAGAATCTGGTGGTACTAAAGATATTACCGGGGGTCTGCCACGAGTAGCCGACTTGTTTGAAGCGCGTCAGCCGAAAGAACCTGCGATTTTGGCCGAGATTACCGGTACCATTAGTTACGGTAAAGAGACTAAGGGTAAACGTCGCTTAGTGATTACTCCGTCAGAAGGTGAAGCATACGAAGAGATGATCCCTAAATGGCGTAACCTGAACGTGTTCGAAGGTGAAAAAGTTCAGCGAGGTGAAGTGATCGCTGATGGTCCTGAGTCTCCACACGATATTCTGCGGTTACGTGGTATCGGTGCAGTCGCAAGCTATATCGTCAATGAAGTGCAAGACGTTTACCGTCTGCAGGGTGTGAAAATCAATGATAAACACATTGAAACGATCGTCCGCCAGATGTTGCGTAAGTGCATCATTGTCAATGCCGGTGACACAACCTTCTTACCGGGTGAACAGCTTGAAGTGGCTCGGGTGAACATTGAAAACCGTCGTTTGATTGCTGAAGGTAAACAGCCTGCAACATTCCAACGTGAACTGTTAGGTATTACCAAAGCATCGCTGTCGACTGAATCGTTCATCTCAGCGGCGTCGTTCCAGGAAACCACTCGAGTTCTAACTGAAGCGGCCGTGAGCGGTAAACGTGATGAACTGCGGGGCCTGAAAGAGAACGTGATTGTGGGTCGTTTGATCCCTGCCGGTACTGGCTATGCGTATCATCAGAAACGGCGTGCCAATAATGAGCCTGCTCCGCAGGTAACTGCTGATGAAGCAGAACAAAATCTGGCCGATCTGTTGAATGCAGCCGATCAAAGTAGTGACGAGTAATTATACCGAGTCATGAACGGTTAATGTGTGTATTAAAAGGCAGCTTCGGCTGCCTTTTTTAATTTGTAATTATTGGATCCATCACTGGACATTGACAAACGCTTCAATGCTGCACACACTGGGCGTTTTAGTGAGTCGTGATATACCTAAAAGGATAAACTGATGAGTAAACAAATTGTGTCGACTGCCGATGCACCTGCAGCGATTGGCCCTTATTCTCAAGCCTGTAAATTAGATGGTTTTATTTATACATCAGGCCAAATTCCTCTCGATCCGAAAACAATGGAACTTGTTAACGGTGATATTAAAGTGCAGGCTAAACAAGTGATGGAAAATTTGATGGCGGTATTGGATGCGGCAGGTGCAGATGCCACTACTGTGATTAAAACGACTTGTTTTTTAAGTAATATGAACGACTTCGTTGCATTTAATGAAGTCTATGGCGAGTATTTTAAAGAAAACGCCCCGGCTCGGTCATGCGTTGAAGTCGCTCGTCTACCCAAAGATGTACTCGTCGAAGTTGAAGTGATAGCACACGTAAAATAATGTCGCTGAGCTACACGTTAGTTGTGACCCAAAGTAGTTATGGGATGCAAGGTGGCACTACCGCCTTGCACTTTGCCAAGGCTGTTTTGGAAAAAGGACATACACTGAACAGTGTATTCTTTTATATGGATGGGACGCTGCACGCTAATATGTTGCAGTATCCGGCTTCTGATGAATTGAATCTATTTCAGCAATGGTCCTTGTTGGCTGAACAATATGCTTGTCCGTTATTGGTTTGTGTGAGTGCTGCCGAGCGGCGCGGGGTTGTGGGAAGTGTTCAGGCTACCGCAAACCATTGGCCGCATTTTAATCTGGATCGTCCCTTTGAAGTTGCAGGACTGGCGGAGCTAAGTATGGCCATGCTCAGTAGTGATCGGGTTGTGCAATTGTGAAATCGATTCTTTTTATTTTAAGTCAGCCTCCGCATGGGACCAGTTCCGCTCGAGAAGCATTAGATGCGATTCTAGCGGCTTCAGCCGTGACGGATGAGATAAGTATCTTGTTTAGCGGCGATGGGGTCTGGCAGTTAGTCGGTGGACAAAATCCGCAAGCAATTGGACAACGGCATATTGAACCGACGTATGGGATGCTCGATCTCTATGATATTCAATCGATTTATCTGGATGGGAACGCTTTAGCCGCTCGTGCTCTTGATGCAAATGCTCTGATTTTAAAAGGGGATGTCTTATCGGCACAGCAGCAGCAGGCATTACTTCATCGCCATTCTATTATTCTGAGATTTTAAATGTTACACGTATATCGCCGGAGTGAATATCCGTCTTCAACTTTCGATCAGTGTTGGCAGATGCTTGCACAAGACGATGTGGTTTTGTTGATCGAGAATGGAGTTTATCTCTGGTGCTATGAGGATCCCCGTATTCAACAATTAGCCCAGCAGCAGCGATTGTTTTTGTTAGCTGATGATGTAACGGCCCGGGCGATTGATGTTCCTCTCGACTTTCAGTTATCCATGACTCAATGGGTGGAGTTGACTGAAAATCATAGCCAGCTCATCACGTGGTCATGATCATAGTATTGTGGGTATAGCGCGCTTATAATAGCAGGCGTTTCTATCATGATTTATTCTAGAATTTCCGTCTATAATCGGTGGGATAGCTTGACTCTGATAGGACAAGCGAATAAAATTTCGCCTCCCCGATCCTCGGGGGATTTTTCACATACATAAAAAGTTAAACCAGGAGCTATTTTCAATGGCAACCATTAACCAGTTGGTTCGCAACTCGCGTAGCCCAAAAGTTGTTAAAAACAACGTTCCGGCTTTGCAAGCGTGCCCACAACGTCGTGGTGTTTGTACTCGTGTGTACACCACTACACCTAAAAAACCTAACTCAGCACTTCGTAAAGTTGCTCGTGTTCGTTTGACTAACGGTTATGAAGTGACTTCATATATCGGTGGTGAAGGACACAACTTGCAGGAACACTCCGTGATCCTGATTCGTGGGGGTCGTGTTAAAGACTTACCAGGTGTTCGTTATCATACCGTTCGCGGCGCACTTGACTGCGCAGGCGTGAATGACCGTCGTCAAGGTCGTTCTAAATATGGTGCGAAACGGCCTAAATCTTAATGGTTCTCCGTTAAGTAAGGCCAAACATTCATTTTACGAAGTTTTTTAATTTTCGTTTTGGGGTAACCTGAAGCATATCGGAGAATACTAAGATGCCAAGACGTCGCGTCATCGGTCAACGTAAAATTCTGCCAGATCCTAAGTTCGGATCTGAGTTGTTGGCTAAATTCGTCAACGTAGTTATGGTTGACGGCAAAAAATCTATTTCTGAAAAAATTGTATATGGTGCACTGGATATTGCTGCTGAAAAATCAGGCAAAGGTCATCAGGAAATTTTTGAAGTAGCACTGGAAAATGTTCGTCCATCTGTGGAAGTTAAATCTCGCCGTGTTGGTGGTTCAACTTACCAGGTACCAGTTGAAGTTCGCCCTGTTCGTCGGAACACATTGGGGATGCGCTGGTTGGTGGATGCAGCACGTGGTCGTGGTGAAAAATCGATGGCTCAGCGTTTAGCCGGAGAAATCCTGGACGCCGCTGAGAACAAAGGCTCTGCAGTGAAAAAACGTGAAGACGTTCACCGCATGGCTGACGCAAACAAAGCGTTTGCACATTACCGTTGGTAATCAGTTACTGCTGGTAATACAATTCGCGGCAGCGTTCTGCTGCCGCTATTTATCAGTCACATCTAAGGGCATGCCCTTAGTAAGAGGATAAGAATGGCTCGCTCAACTCCCATCGAGCTCTACCGTAACATCGGTATCTGTGCTCACGTGGACGCTGGTAAAACAACTACTACAGAACGTATTCTTTTTTACACCGGATTGTCTCATAAAATTGGTGAAGTACATGATGGTGCTGCAACAATGGACTGGATGGAGCAGGAGCAGGAACGAGGTATCACAATTACTTCGGCTGCGACTACGACTTTCTGGCAAGGTATGCAGGCACAGTATCCCCGCCATCGTATTAACATTATCGACACCCCTGGACATGTTGACTTCACTATTGAAGTTGAACGATCGCTGCGCGTGTTGGACGGTGCTGTTGTTGTATTCTGTGGTGCATCTGGGGTGGAACCTCAATCTGAAACAGTTTGGCGCCAGGCTGATAAATATCATGTTCCTCGGATGGTCTTCGTTAACAAGATGGACCGTGCTGGTGCTGATTTTGAACGTGTTGTAGAGCAGATCCGTCATCGCTTAGGGGCGACTTGTGTGCCAATTCAACTGAATATTGGCGCAGAAGATGAGTTCAAGGGCGTGATTGACCTGATCAAAATGAAGGCGATCAACTGGAGTGAAGCGGATCAGGGTATGACGTTTACCTATGATGAGATCCCAGCTGAACTGGCCGATAAAGCCGCTGAAATGCGCGAATATATGGTTGAGTCTGCAGCAGAAGCAACCGAAGAGCTGATGGAAAAATACCTGGAAGAAGGTGAACTGTCAGAAGAAGAGATTCGTCAGGGTTTACGCCAACGAACTCTGAATAATGAAATCGTTGTGGCTACCTGTGGTAGTGCCTTTAAAAACAAAGGTGTACAGGCGGTCTTGGATGCAGTGATTGAATATATGCCATCGCCTATCGATGTTCCATCGATTAAAGGTGAAGATGAAGATGGTAATGAAATTTTACGTCATGCTGACGACAATGAGCCATTTTCAGCATTGGCATTTAAGATTGCGACCGATCCTTTTGTAGGTTCTTTAACCTTCTTACGCGTGTATTCCGGTGTCGTCAACTCGGGCGATCAGGTTTATAACTCTGTGAAGCTCAAAAAAGAACGTATTGGTCGTATCGTGCAGATGCACTCCAATGATCGTAAAGAGATTAAAGAAATCCGTGCGGGTGATATCGCGGCCGCGATTGGCCTGAAAGATGTCACCACTGGTGACACCTTATGTGATATGGATAGCAAAGTAGTTCTGGAACGAATGGAGTTTCCTGAACCTGTGATTTCGATTGCCGTTGAGCCTAAAACTAAAGCAGACCAGGAAAAAATGGGGATCGCTTTAGGCAAACTAGCGGCAGAAGATCCATCATTCCGGGTAATGACCGATGAAGAGTCCGGTCAAACTATTATTTCCGGAATGGGGGAACTGCACCTTGATATTATTGTTGACCGCTTAAGACGTGAATTTAAAGTCGAATGTAATGTCGGTAAACCGCAAGTGGCTTATCGTGAAACCATTCGCAAAGCCGTTGAAGTTGAAGGCAAATTTGTACGTCAATCCGGTGGCCGGGGTCAGTATGGTCATGTGTGGTTAAAACTGGAACCTCGGGAACCCGGTAGTGGTTACGAATTCGAGAATAAAATCGTGGGTGGGGTTGTTCCAAAAGAATATATCCCTGCAATCGATAAAGGTGCCCAAGAGCAAATGGGACAAGGCGTGTTGGCCGGTTACCCCATGCTGGACGTGAAAGTAACCTTGTTCGATGGTTCATATCACGATGTTGACTCGAATGAGATGGCATTTAAGATCGCGGCATCGATGGGCTTTAGAAAAGGGGCTTTGGAAGCACACCCCGTTCTGCTTGAGCCTATGATGAAGGTCGAAGTTACCACTCCAGAAGAATGGATGGGTGATGTTGTCGGTGACTTGAATCGTCGTCGTGGTATGATTGAAGGTATGGATGATGGAGCTGTTGGTTTAAAAGTCATTCATGCCAAAGTGCCACTAGCTGAAATGTTCGGCTATGCAACTGACTTGCGTTCTGCAACGCAGGGACGTGCGTCATATTCGATGGAATTCCTTGAATATAACGAAGCGCCAAAAAATGTTGCAGAAGCTATAATTGAAGCTAAAACTAAATAAATCCATTTAGACGAGGCCTGCTCGTTTGTAGGGCAGGTTTGATTAAACTAGAAGGTACACGCTGTGTCTAAAGAAAAATTTGAACGTTCGAAACCGCACGTTAACGTTGGCACCATTGGTCACGTTGACCACGGTAAAACT
>NZ_JBFNXK010000028.1:0-15857 GCF_046054165.1 Celerinatantimonas marina
TCGAACCCTCGATAGGGCTATAAACCCTATACTCCCTTAGCAGGGGAGCGCCTTCAGCCTCTCGGCCACCTCACCATGATTTCGGGTGGTGATAATACTGTTTAAAAAAATTTAGTCAAACGTTTTTTAATAAAAGCCAGATCATTCGCTCAGCAAACAACCAACCTGAGTGCTTTGCCACCAGAAGCCATAAATCGGTACCCCAGATCCACTATAAATCTATATTTTAGCGACAACAGCGGCTTTCTTTTCCATTCAATCAAAGAATGACCCAGCACAACCGAGAGCTCAAATAAAAGATCAACACTATTGGATGATATAAACTATCGATTTAAGAACATCGAACCATACCACTAAAATGAACTCACAAAGTGATTCATCGATTAGTTCTTGAATGGCTCAACGAACACGGAAGGATAAAAACAAAAAAAGGAAGCCAAAGCTTCCTCATGAGGCGAATTCCCGAATGACTAGCTGTTAGCTGCCTGGGTGGCGTTCTTTTCCGCCTGAATTCGCATATAGATTTCTTCACGATGAACAGATACTTCTTTGGGAGCATTCACACCAATACGGACCTGATTACCTTTTACACCCAACACAGTGACAGTTACTTCGTCACCAATCATCAGTGTTTCCCCTACCCGACGAGTTAAAATAAGCATTCGTTGCTCCTTAAAATCCTAAAAAATTCGCCCTAAACAGATGGTTCTATCATAATGCTAATTGAGCTCTGTAGACTATATAGATTATCCACTATCAACGTCTAGAATTTCTCTTCTTTGGCGATATTTTCTAATTCAAACGCCCGATGCAAAGCACGAACGCCCAATTCAAGATATTTTTCATCCACAATCACAGAGACTTTAATCTCCGATGTGGAAATTAATTGCATATTAATGCCTTCCTGCCCCAGAGTATCAAACATTTTCCGAGCGATCCCTGGGTGATTCATCATCCCCACACCCACTATAGACAATTTTGCGATTCGATCGTTCCCATGTACTGATCGAGCACCTAAAGTCCGGGCTGATTCTTCAAGCAATTCATAGGCTTTTTTATAGTCTGAACTTTGCACGGTAAATGTGAAATCTGCAGTTCCATCACCAATACTATTCTGAACGATCATATCAACATCAATATGAGCATGGCCAATAGGATCTAACAGTGTCGCTGCAATGGCAGGCTTATCCGGTACACCCAGAATTGTCAAACTTGCCGTATCGCGCATAAAGGCAATCCCAGAAATTACAGCAGCTTCCATTTTCTTCCTCTCATAAGTAATCAGGGTTCCCTGGCTATCTTCTTCAAATGATGAAAGAACCCGCAATGGCACATTATATTTTCCAGCAAACTCAACGGAGCGAATTTGTAATACTTTCGCTCCTAAACTGGCCATCTCCAACATTTCTTCAAATGTGATTTGATCTAATCGACGAGCCCGGGGTTCAACCCGGGGATCAGTCGTATAAACACCATCGACATCCGTATAAATCTGGCATTCATCCGCTTTAAGCACCGCAGCAATCGCAACAGCAGTCGTGTCACTCCCCCCACGGCCCAAAGTTGTAATACTATTATCTTCAGCTCGTCCTTGAAATCCGGCGACAACAACTACATTTCCAGCTTTTAAATACGCATGCACCGGCGCGTCATCTACTTTAGTTATACGCGCTTTACCATGAGCACCATCCGTATGCATCCGTAGTTGATCTCCGGTCATAGAAACGGCCGGACAACCTATTTTTTGCAGGGCTATGGTCAATAATGCGATCGTCACCTGCTCACCGGTCGAAACCAGAACATCTTTCTCCCGCTCACAGGCATTTTCATCCAGTTGGGCAGCCAATCCTAACAACCGGTTGGTTTCACCTGACATCGCTGAAACGACGACTACCAGATCATTGCCCTGTTCACGGCACTTTTTAATACGTTGGGCAACGGCTTCAATTCGTTCAATTGAGCCAACTGATGTACCACCGTATTTTTGAACTAATAAGGCCACTGCAAATTTCCTTACCGTATAATCGAAATAGGTTAAAGTTTATCTGACAACCATTGTCTGGCCGCATCCAAAGCCTGAGCTAACGCTTCAGGTTTCGAACCCCCAGCCTGCGCCATATCCGGACGCCCCCCACCTTTACCACCAACGACTTCAGCGGCAACATTCACAAGTTCACCCGCTTTGACTTGATGAGTGAGATCTTTGGTGACCCCGGCAATCAGATTTACTTTATCCGCAGATGCGGTACCCAACACCACGATACCACTTTGCATTTTCACTTTAAGATCATCTAAAGTGGTCCGCAGTGACTTCGCTTCAACTCCTGCCAAATCAGCTACTAGGACTTTAACACCATTGATGGTTTGAACCTGATCCAAAATACTGGCACCAGCCTGAGCGGCCAGCTTCGCTTTAAGTTGTTCAAGTTCTTTTTCAAGTAACCGCGTACGTTCCTGCTGCTGGGTAATCCGTTCAGCCACGCCAAATAGTTCGCCTTTTAATTCATTGGCAGCCATTTGCAGTTGAGCTTCTAGTTTCTGAACATAATTAACCGCATACAGCCCAGTCACCGCTTCAATACGGCGAACACCTGATGCAATTCCGGTTTCATGAAGAATTTTAAATAGGCCGATGTCCCCTGTTTGAGTGACATGGGTCCCCCCACATAATTCAGTGGAAAACTCACCCATCTTGACCACTCGGACTTCATCACCGTATTTTTCACCAAACAAAGCCATCGCTCCGGCTTGTTTCGCATCATCCAGTGACATCACGGTTGTATTAACCGGTAAATTACGACGGATCTGTTCATTCACCAATTGTTCAATCTGTTTCAAAGTCTCACTATCAATTGCTTCAAGATGCGAGAAGTCAAAACGTAACCGACTCGGTTCAACCAATGAACCTTTCTGAGCCACATGAGCTCCCAAGATCTGACGCAACGAGGCATGCAGTAAATGGGTCACAGAATGGTTTAATGCACTGGCTTTGCGCAGACGCGAATCAACACGAGCCGTAACTACGTCATCCACTTTAATTGTGCCATCAATCACAGTTCCGTGATGAACGAAGGCATCACCACTTTTGGTAGTATCGTCAATACGAACCTGACCATCTTTTAATAGCAACACACCGTGATCGCCGACCTGCCCCCCTGATTCAGCATAAAATGGGGTCTGATCCAAAACAATTTGCACATCACCGCTAACGGCTTGACTGATCGCCTGACCTTCCGTGAATAAACCAATGACGCGCACTTCACTTTCAAGCTGCTGATAGCCGATAAACTGAGTTTTACTATCAACATGAATCGCTTTAGAGTAATCGACATCAAACTGACTCGCCTGTTTACCCCGTTGACGCTGTTTTTTCATCTCAGCATCAAAGCCAACTTCATCAATAGTGTAGTTACGCTCACGGGCTACATCACCGGTTAAATCAGCCGGAAAACCATAAGTGTCATAAAGTTTGAAGACTAATTCACCCGGAATAACTGTCCCGTCTAACTGGCTGAGTGATTCATCTAAAATCTGCAGACCGCGGTCTAAAGTTTTCGCGAATTGTTCTTCTTCCAGACGCAATACTTTTTCGATCATCGATTGCTGCTGTTTTAGCTCAGGATAGGCTTCGCCCATAATATCCACCAGTTCCTGAACCAGTTTATAAAAGAAGACTTCTTTACAACCCAGTTTATTCCCGTGACGAACCGCACGACGGATAATTCGGCGCAATACATAACCACGGCCTTCATTCGAAGGCATCACACCATCAGCGATTAAAAAGCTACATGAGCGAATATGATCGGCAACAACTCGCAATGATTTATCACTCAAATCAGCATAACCGATGATCGCTGCAGCTTTTGCAATCAAACGTTGGAAAATATCGATCTCATAGTTGGAGTGAACGCCCTGTAAAATCGCAGCAATTCGTTCCAACCCCATACCGGTATCGACAGATGGTTTTGGCAATTTATCCATTTGACCATCGGCATGACGGTTAAACTGCATAAAGACGAGGTTCCAGATTTCAATAAATCGGTCGCCATCTTCTTCTGGAGATCCTGGAGGCCCCCCCCAGATATGTTCACCATGATCGTAGAAAATTTCGCTACATGGACCGCAAGGGCCAGTATCACCCATCTGCCAGAAATTATCAGATGCGTAGCGTTCACCTTTATTGTCACCGATACGGACAATTCGATCAGTTGGAATGCCGATTTCATCAGCCCAAATATTAAATGCTTCATCATCTTCGGCATAAACGGTGACAAGCAATTTTTCTTTAGGAAGCTTAACGACTTCGGTTAGAAATCCCCAAGCAAAACGAATGGCGTCATGCTTGAAGTAATCCCCAAAACTGAAGTTTCCCATCATTTCAAAGAATGTATGGTGACGAGCAGTATAACCTACGTTTTCGAGGTCATTATGTTTACCACCCGCCCGAACGCAACGCTGGGCCGTTACCGCTCGATTATAATTACGCTTTTCTAGCCCCAAAAAAATATCTTTAAACTGGTTCATCCCGGCATTGGTAAACAACAATGTCGGATCATTATGCGGAACCAGAGAGCTGCTCGGTACGATCTGGTGTCCTTTACTCTGAAAGTACTCCAGAAACGCACTCCGAATCTCAGCGGAAGTCATTTTCATTGATAAATCCTGATTCTTAGTCTTTGCTGCCGATTAGGCTATTTCTGAATTTTCCGGCTCAGAAGCCGTTTTTAGAATGAGCAACAATATAGCATGCGTAGCCTGCCTTAGAAAGCCACTTAACCGTAGAGGAATGGTAAATAATTAGTCGTTTTCACCACTTTGCAAATGCTGCATAAATGATTGGATTAAATCAGAATCAAAACCACGTCGATAAAGAAAAGCAGAGCATTTACGCTTTAATTGCCAATCCCCCGGAAGTTCTCGATATTTTTTGTAGAAAGCGTGATCAATCGCCTGCCACCAATCCCAATCATCTTGCTGTAAGGCCCTGTCAGCAACCGACCGCTCAACACCTTTACTGACCAGATACTGCCGAATATACGCCGGACCATATCCACTACTGATCCGGGAGCGAATCAAACCCAGCGCATAAGTTTTATCATCAATCCAACCATAATTTTCAGCAACAGCCAACGCCTCTTCAACTGATTCAAGCGAATACTCTTTTTCTAATAGTTTCTGTGCTAATCGAGCTCGACTATAGCTGCGCCGGGATAACAGCTCCATCATTGCACCTTTAGCCGTTAATTTACTCTGAACCATAATGACTGCATCTCGTGAACGTAAAAAGGGCCTTTCGGCCCTTTTCTAATTGACATCTATCTTACTATCTTAATCTGACACTTGATCATCGTCAGTCAAATCTACCATTGCTGAATCCGGCTCAGATACCGACGGTGCTTTTCCCGGTTCGGTAATTCCCGGTTGACCCAATAACAGATCCCGCAATTTAGTATCAATTTCATGAGCAGCTTCAGGATGCTCCATCAGGTATTTACAAGCGTTGGCTTTACCTTGACCAATTTTAATACCATTGTAACTAAACCAAGCGCCGGCTTTCTCAACTAATTTCTCTTTAACCCCAAGATCAATCAGCTCACCAAATCGGTTAATACCGCCACCATACATGATCTGGAATTCAGCCTGACGAAATGGAGGGGATACTTTGTTTTTAACCACTTTCACCCGGGTTTCGTTACCCACCACTTCATCCCCTTCCTTAACGGCACCAATGCGCCGAATATCCAGACGAACTGACGCGTAAAACTTCAGTGCATTACCACCAGTCGTTGTTTCAGGGTTGCCAAACATCACGCCAATTTTCATTCGGATCTGATTAATAAAAACAGCCAAGCAGTTGGATTGTTTAATATTACCGGTCAATTTACGTAATGCCTGGGACATCAAACGAGCCTGTAAGCCAACGTGACTATCGCCCATTTCACCTTCAATTTCAGCTTTGGGTGTTAAGGCGGCCACCGAATCCACGATAACCACATTCACCGCACCGGAACGCACTAACATATCGCAAATTTCCAATGCTTGTTCACCCGTATCCGGCTGAGAAACCAGCAGATCATCGACATTAACGCCTAATTTACGAGCATAAATCGGATCCAAAGCATGTTCGGCATCGATAAACGCACAGGTTTTCCCTTGTTTTTGGGCTTCAGCAATCACAGACAGCGTCAATGTCGTCTTACCTGAAGATTCAGGACCATAAATTTCAACAATACGGCCATAAGGCAAACCGCCAATTCCTAATGCGATATCCAGCCCCAAAGAGCCTGTTGAAACAGATTCAATGTCCAGCATTGCCGCGGCACCATCGCCTAAGCGCATGATGGAACCTTTACCAAATTGTTTTTCAATTTGACCTAATGCAGCAGCCAGGGCTTTTTGTTTGTTCTGATCCATTCGATCCTCGTTTAAGCTTATAGTCAGGCTTTTGATTATCAGTATACTGTTTATTTATACAGTATCAAGATACTTTTTCATTGTCTCTATATTTTCAAGCACCGCTATTGTAACGCGTTTTATCGACCGTACCGATCTCGAACCGTGATTTCCTCACGCTCACACTCTCCAATCACCAGTTCAAAATGAATGATTCTCAAGCAATCAATTGATATAGCGATATTTTTCAAACCAGAACCCAACATGAGATAACTCCAGTTCAATCCTCATCATCGGCAGTCTATCTTGATAATGCGCACAATATTAATAAGGGGGCGTTTCATCCGTCAAATTTTCAATAGGAATAAATCCATATTCTCGCAGGATCTGCTGGATAGGTGCCGAAATTAAAAACTGACCAAAATGAATTGCAGCGGACAATGCAGGTTTTAAAACCGTATATCGGTAAGTTGCCTGAATATTGTCATGTTCCGGGATCTCAACGACATGAACTCCACGTATCGCTCGCATGGTCGCTATATGGTTCGCATAGCCAATGTGAATATCACTCTGATGGGTCAACACCAGATGAACCCCTGCGGGAATCGTTGGGGTATAAAGCGAGGTTTCACTATCTAATGACCCGCCAACCAATGGCAAAGTTCGTTCTCGAAGTTGCATTGCTAGCTGCGGATCCCAACGCGCAATCCGATCAAAAAATTGTTGTACATAATCGCCGCCCGGATCTTTTCCGGGAGTAGAGCTGGATAATTTCATGGTACGGGAACTCAATAAAGGAAGCCATGATTGACCTCGCACCATGATGTCATCTCGCATCACCAGACATAACTGATTATGAGCAAAAATCTGCCCTTGTTCAGCTAATCCTAGCTGTTCCAACACTATGGGATGGGCACAATTGGCACTGGCAAAAAAATCAACATGAGCACCGTGTTTAATCCGCTCTGCAAGCAGGCCTGCCGGACCAAATGTCGCATCAATCGCGACTCCAGTAGCGGCGGTAAACAATGGAAAAAGAAAATTAAATACGGATTTCAAACTACCCGCTGCATAGATTGATAATGTTGCGTCCATTACGGCTCCACTAACCACGGAATAAAAGTACTGTAACACTGACCACCATAGTCATAAGTTCCTCTCTGGATCGGAACTCCATACAAATTCGAAAGCACATCTTCGGTTAATACTTGCGCACTGGGACCATATAAGTGCTGACGCTGGGCTAACAACAGCAACGAATGGTGGGCAATCAACTTGGCATGTGCCGGTTCATGAGTCGAAAATAGAATACTCAGATGCTGCCGATCCGCTAATTGTTTAAGCAATGTCAAAACAATAGACTGATGGGCCAAATCCAATGCAGTAGCCAGTTCATCAAGGATCATAATCTGACACTCACTACTTAAAGCCCGGGCAATCAAAACCAATTGCTGCTGACCTCCGGATAATTGGTCAAACGCGCAGAGAGCCAGATGTTCAATCGATAACTGCCGCAATGCCCGATAAGCAATCTGCTCATCTTTGGCTCCCGGTACGGAAAACATCCGGAGCCGATTCGCTCGCCCCATTAAGACAATGTCTAAAACTCGATAGGCATAAGATGCCTGAAAACGTTGAGGCACAAATCCAATATGGGCTGAACATTGCACGGTCCCACTCAATGCCCGCAACTGCCCGGTTAAAGTACGCATCAACGTGGTTTTTCCCCGCCCATTGCCTCCTAAAATGGCTGTGATTTCCCCCGTTTTAAGCTCTAGATCCAGTGGCCGAAACAGCGGATCATGATGTTGATAACCACAAATGAGCCCCCGCGTTTTAAGCAACACTTGAGTCACAATCGCTCCTTATCCCGATTGATATAAAGCAAAACGGCAATCAACGGGGCACCTAATAACGCGGTCAAGATCCCAATAGGGATCTCTGAACTACTCAGGCATCGAGCCAAATCATCCACTAACATCATAAAACAGCCCCCGATCCACAACGAAGCCGGAAGCATCACACGATGATCGGTTCCGACCCACAGACGAGCCATATGCGGGATCACTAAACCAATCCAGCCAATGCTGCCACTGTAAGCCACTTGAGCAGCAACAATCACGGCCGAAAAAACCAATAATAACCAACGCACCACTCCGGCATGTCGATCCAGCAATTGTGCATCCTGTTCGCCCATCGACAACACATTGAGTCGCCAACGTAAAGCCATCAGTAATGCTCCCGAAATACCCAACGGGATAGCCAATCCCACTAAACTTTGCCAATGTGCAGTGGCAAAACTACCTAGCAACCAATAAACAATACGCGGCAACTTTTCTTCGGTATCCGCTAGATATTGCATCAAACTGACGAGTGCTCCAAAAAACCCACTGAGGATCACGCCCGCCAAAATTAACACCAAGCGGCTCCGCCGAGAAAATAATGAAGCCACAATAAAAATCAGCAACAGAGCCAACATGCCAAATAGAAATGACGATGCCAGTAATAATCCATCAGACCATCCCCACAAGATCGCTAAAGTTCCTCCAAAAGCGGATCCCGAGGACACGCCAATCAGATGAGGCCCCACCAGTGGATTATGAAACACCCCCTGTAACACAGCTCCGCAGACGGCCAACCCGGCACCGGCCAAAAAAGCCATCAAGATCCGAGGAAGACGGATCTGCCAGATCACCTGCTGAGCAATCGACATCGGTTCTGCTGCCGAATGCAGATGGGGATGCAACAAAATTTGCAGAGTCTGAATCGCCGATAATGAAAAATCTCCCATTCCCAGTGATAACAGCATAATAATCAAAGCCATAAACGGTAATACACTGAGCTTGATACAAGATTCGGATCGCCTCATTAATTCTGACTTAATATCGAAGGCTGATAATGAGTTCGATAAAAACGCTGATAATAATCATCGGCAGCTTTATTCACATCAATATCGGCAAAACGCTGTGGATAGAGCCGCTTTGCCAACCATAATTCTCCGACGGCAACCGCTTCCGGCATCGGATATCCCCAAGCTTTCGCATACTGAGGCATATAATAGATACGCTGATGTTTAACGGCGTCAATTGACTGCCAAAGTGGATCAGTTTTAATTTGTTGGATCACCTTGGGATAACGATGCTGAACTAAAATAACCTGTGGATCCCATTGCAATACTTGTTCGATAGAAACTTGCTTGTATCCTTTAATCGCTTGAGCAGCGACATTAATAGCCCCGGCATGATGCATCATCAGGCCGATGTATTTCCCATGTCCATAAGTAATCAAATTCGGATTTGCCATATAGACTCGCGGCCGTTGCTGATCAGTTAATCCGGCTAAACGCCGAGTCACTAATTGCCGCTGCGCAAAAATATAATCAATCAACTGACGGGCCTGTGCAGTGCGATTTACCACCTCACCAATAAGTTGGATCCCCTCTTTAAGCCCCTGATTATAGGTTACCTCTTCATTCGTCAACGATGGGTTGAGCTGACTGGCTTGCCCGGGTTGATACTGTCTTAATGAAATGGCAATGACCGGAATCCCGACTCGTTCAATCGCAGCCAGCATCTGCGGCGGTGCGTAATTCGTCACGAACACAACTTGGGGCTTTAACTTCAACAAACTCTCTATATTGACTTGAGTCAGATCCCCTGGCATAGGCAATTGATCCAGTCCTTTGGCCAACCGCAAATAATCACGCCCTAAACGTCGTTGCCAACTGGAGAGTACACCGACTATTTTGCGCTGAGCATCCAGCTGAACCAGAATATCCAAGGTCTGATGCTGTAACACCACCACACGGTTGACCTCATCAGGAATCGTAACTTGACGCCCTAACTGATCAGTGACTACTCGTTGAGCCCATACTGATGAGCTCACCAGTAACAACATACTTCCCCATATGCTCGCCCACTTTTTCATGTGCTCGGTTCCCTACCACGCGTTATATACAAAAACATATAACGATTACCACAGAATAAAAGCAATCGCATCTATTTTTCAATACAGATTTAAATCAATAGAAATGAAAAAAGCCACTAACAATCGCTCGTTTGATAAAAAGCACCTGAAAAGGTGCTTTAGATTTATCTAACCGGCAATTTGATTGAGCTTATCAATATCGGCTTCAGGAAGAATCAACTCAGCCGCCGCCAAATTGTCTTGTAAATGAGCTAAGGATGAAGTCCCCGGGATCAATAAAATATTTTCTGAACGCTGTAGTAACCACGCTAAAGCCACCTGCATAACAGAAACCTGATGCTGACTGGCAATCTCATCTAAAACCGCAGACTGTAATGGGGAAAACCCACCCAAGGGGAAAAATGGGACATACGGAATATGTGTTTTAGCTAATTCATCAATAAAATCATCATCCTGACGATTCGCCACATTATACATATTCTGAACACAGACAATATTCACCATCTGCTGCGCCTGTTCCAACTGTTTTGGCGTCACATTACTCAGTCCGATATGTTTAATTAGCCCTTGTTGCTGGAGCTCTGCTAACACTGACAGCGGCTCTTCTAAACTCCCCTCGGCTGGCCCTTCTGCAAACATCGCCCGCAGATTCACAACATCCACCGCTTCAAGGCCCAAATGTTCACAGTTATCATGAATCGCCCGAATGAGCTGCTCTTTTTCAAAAGCGGGGAGCCAGTTCGCTTTGTCATCTCGCAAAGCTCCCACTTTAGTTACAATCGTCAATTCATCAGGATAAGGAAATAGCGCCTGTTTGATTAACTGATTCGTAATATATGGACCATAAAAATCCGATGTATCAATATGGTTCACACCCATTGCCAAAGCCTGTTTTAAAACCTCACAGGCCAGATTTGGATCCTCCGGAGCCCCAAAAATACCTGGGCCGGATAACTGCATCGCACCATACCCCATACGATTCACTTGCCGACCAGCAAACTTATATGTGCCCGCTTTTGTTAGATCTACCATGTTGCACCTCCTTATTGGCATCCATCATGTCACCTTATTCCAGATTGATCCATTTGCCCAATATTCCGCGTTCTAGCTTATAAATAGCAACCGCCTCACCGCCAAAACCTTTAGAGGCTGTTGACCTTGCGTGATAATGCTGGCAGCAATCGGATTTAAATAAAACATTCTGAACAATGTTGCCCTCTGTTCGCTTAATTCATTAAGCGTCACAGACCGAGCCTTATTCAAAATGCGTTTAATTTGAACAAAATTAAACCATGAACGATCAACAGCCTCTAGTAATTTCGGAGGAAAACGTGCATCATCCAAACTTCTGTGTGTAGCCAGCTGCAACCGAAGCTAAACACCTACAGAGAATATTTCAATTGGATCAACAACATTGATTGCATCCTTAGAATCTAAACCCGATATCATTTATCTATGCGATTGATCATCAGACACAACTTGTACTTCATAAAACCGATCGCAACACGCACAAAACCAGTCATCGCGTATTTTTTGAGTATTCGTTTATTATTCGCAACCACTCGCTCTTACTCTTTTGTATTGCAGGCTTTATAACTCTATGCATACTTTAAAACCGGCATTCAAAGCTTCTTTGCCTATCGTTATCGGATATCTTCCTATTGCATTTGCTTTCGGCATGACGGGCGTTGTCAATGGTTTGCCAATTGAACTCATTCTGGCGATGTCCGCTTTTATTTATGCCGGAGCCAGCCAATTTATTCTGTTGGCAGCCATTCATACCGGGACCTACTGGCCACTCATCATTGGTTTATGCGCGCTAATGGATATCAGACACTTTTTATACGGCACAGTATTAATGTCAAAGCTGCCCGATGGTTTTAAACAAAAACTCGGCTTTGCCTTTTTATTGACCGATGAGGTTTTTGCTACAGCGCTGGTCAAAATATCACAACACCCCAAATCGGATCGTTTAAACTGGGCCTGCTGGCTGGGAGGGATCAGCTATCTTACTTGGTTTATTGGAACCACGCTGGGAGCACTGGCTGGCGTCAGCCTCAGTGCCAAAATACCACTATTAACGACGGTGATGCCATTTGCGCTACCCGCGTTATTTATTGTACTGGTTTACGAAAGCCTAACCCCATTTACTCGTCTCCCCATGCTTGTTTCAGCACTAGTTGCAGCCATACTCTACCTGCAAGGCATGACCGCTTTAGCTTTATTAGGCGGAGCCCTATCGGGATGCGTCATAACCTTGATCCGGAGTAAATTTACTCATGCCGTCATTTAACCAAATCTGGCTAGCGGTACTTTGTATGGCTGTTGTCACATACAGCACACGAGTCCTGCCTTTTATTTTAAAGCGCATGCAAAAGCAGACCTCTCAGACCGATAAAAACTCACCGGTTTTGGCCACATTAGGGCCTTCATTACTCGCAGCCATTACCGTTGTGACCGTCATTCCCGGCGTTCAAAAAACCATTCAGTTGGGAACTATCGCACAGCTGAGTTATATATTGGGAGTGCTGACGACACTACTAGCCCTTAAATTCACTCGGAATGCCGGCTTCGCTGTTTTAGCCGGAGTCGCAATATTCGCGCTCGTCAGTTACTGTGGTTCACTTTAACCAGCCACGGTTGCGATCAAAAGAACGCCATTATGATACAATCAGCAATACTGAGATTATTGCGATTTCGATGATTAGATAAATCATGTGAGTCACCTTATAATCAAGTTCTTGTCTATATAGGTTCATTTTCATACCGCTAACCAATAGTAGTAACCATTTCATGAAGCAACCAAATTTGATGAATTCAGATAATCTTTTTGACGGGCATACCCCAATGATGCGCCAATATCTGGCAATCAAAGCCGAACATCCCGATATCTTGCTCTTTTATCGAATGGGAGATTTCTATGAGATGTTCTACGACGATGCCAAACGAGCGGCTCAACTCCTAGATATCTCGCTCACCAAGCGGGGAAAATCAAATGGAGAACCGATCCCGATGGCAGGCATTCCCTATCATGCGGCAGAAAGTTACCTAGCCCGGTTAGTTGAAAAAGGTGAATCCGTTGCTATCTGTGAGCAAATGGGAGATCCGGCAACAGCCAAAGGTCCCGTCGAACGCAAAGTGATCCGTATTGTCACACCCGGAACCATTACCGATGATGCACTTCTCGATGATCGACAAGACAACTTGCTCGTCAGCATCTGCCAGCATCAACAGCTATTTGGTTTAGCCTGGTTTGATATCGGCAGCGGACAATTTGTAATCAACCAATTTGAAGGCGAGGATCAGCTATCCGCCGAGTTACAACGACTCAATCCAGCAGAACTCCTTTATCCTGATACATTCACCTATGAAGCACTCATCGAGCAGCGTCGTGGATTGCGGCGACGAGGTGAATGGGAATTTGACACCGAAACGGCAATCCAGCTATTGAATCAGCAATTCGGAACCCAACATTTGGATGGGTTTGGCGTCAGCCAATATCCGGTTGCATTAGCCGCCGCCGGATGCCTATTAAGCTATGTTAAAGATACGCAGCGAACTTCACTGCCTCATTTACGCTCGATTAAAGTTGAACAATCTCAAAACTATATTCAACTGGATGCGGCTACACGTCGCAATTTGGAACTCACCCAAAATTTATCCGGCGGACATGAGCATACGCTCAGTTCCGTGATGGATCGTTGTGTCACCGCGATGGGAAGCCGGCTGCTCAAACGCTGGCTCCACCAGCCGATCACGGATCGACAAACGCTCATGGAACGACAACAGGCCATTCAACAGATCTTGAATGAGAATTTGGGAGAAGCTCTTCAACCGCTGTTGCGTCAAATCGGTGATATTGAACGCGTCATCGCGCGTTTAGCCTTAAAAAGTGCTCGCCCCCGAGATTTAGTTCGACTACGAAATACATTTACGCAACTGCCGCTCATTCAGCCCATCCTAAGTGAACATCAGGATCCTAAATTGCAGGCATTGGCCCAGGCCATGAGTGAATATCCAGAGTTATTAAACCTGCTGGAACGGGCGATTATCGAAAATCCGCCGGTACTCATCCGCGATGGGGGTGTCATTGCTCCGGGTTATCATGAAGAATTAGATGAGTGGCGAAGTCTGAGCAGTGGGGCCAGTGATTATCTCACTCAGATTGAGCAACGTGAACGTGATTTAACCGGAATTAATACCCTGAAGCTCGGTTATAACAAAGTTCATGGTTACTATATTGAAGTCAGCCGAGCCCAGTCACATCTAGTTCCGGAATATTATACGCGCCGTCAAACACTCAAAAATATGGAACGTTACATTATTCCCGAGCTTAAAAAATATGAAGACAGAGTATTGTCCAGTCAGGGCAAGGCCTTGGCTCTGGAAAAACGCCTTTATGATGAACTCTTAGATCAACTACAACCTAGTATTGCTGATCTGCAACGAACCAGCGATGCTTTAGCCGAATTAGATGTTCTCAGTAACTTAGCCGAGCGGGCTGAAACACTCAATTATCACCGTCCAATTCTGGATCAAAGTGAACATATTATGATTGAGCAAGGGCGTCATCCGGTGATCGAGCAGACCAGCCACCACCCATTTATTGCCAATACCACGCAATTAGATCAAAGCCAACGATTATTGGTGATTACCGGCCCCAATATGGGGGGTAAATCCACCTTTATGCGCCAGACGGCTTTAATTGTACTGCTGGCTCACATTGGGAGTTTTGTCCCAGCCAATACGGCTAATATTGGCTATGTCGATCGGATCTTTACCCGAATCGGCGCGTCTGACGATCTAGCCAGTGGCCGCTCCACATTCATGGTCGAAATGACCGAAACGGCGAACATTCTGCACAATGCAACCCGCCACAGCTTAGTGCTCATGGATGAAATTGGACGGGGCACCAGTACTTATGACGGTCTGTCCCTTGCCTGGGCCTGTGCCGAAAAACTGGCCCAAATAGGAGCCATGACGCTGTTTGCAACCCATTATTTCGAGCTCACCGAATTAGCCGATACACTGGAGTTCGGGGCTAATATTCATCTGGATGCCGTAGAGCATCAGGATACAATCGCTTTTATGCATCAGGTCCAATCCGGGGCCGCCAATAAAAGTTATGGGCTTCAGGTTGCCGCTTTGGCCGGGATCCCCGGTGATGTCATTCGTCTTGCCAAAATCAAACTGCAACGGCTGGAACAAAGTGAACCGTTATCCGCTCCCCACACTTCATCCGAAACACCCCAGCAGGCTTCATTAAGTTTAGATCCGCTTCCAGTTCATCCGGTCATTGAAAAGCTTGCGGCTATTCATCCGGATAATTTAACACCGCGAGAAGCATTAGAACTGATCTATGCACTTAAGGCACAGCTGGATTAAAAATTTATAGGGAGTAAACCATCACCCTCACCAAAAGCGGTGGTGATGGTATGACAATAAAAAACCAGCTTAAAAGCCTGTCTTTTATACAGAAGTCCCTCACATGATGTGAGGGACTTTTTTTGAACTAAATTCTTGCTTCACGATCAGAG
>NZ_JBFNXK010000029.1:0-14246 GCF_046054165.1 Celerinatantimonas marina
ATGGTGGGTCGTGCAAGATTCGAACTTGCGACCAATTGATTAAAAGTCAACTGCTCTACCAACTGAGCTAACGACCCTTAGAGATTACTGAATGTATTGAGAGAATGGTGGGTCGTGCAAGATTCGAACTTGCGACCAATTGATTAAAAGTCAACTGCTCTACCAACTGAGCTAACGACCCGTTCATGTCTCAACGGCGGCCTATAATACTTATTTCACGCTGATGTGCAACCGAATTTTTTATCTTTTGAGTTGATTGCTTAGCAAATAAACAAGTATTTACGATTCGGAGAAATTTAGCACAAAAATTCAACCAACCGACACGGCCACAATTCTATTATTTATTTAATTGGGTTAACTGCGTTTTTGCCAATCTCGCTGCACTACTATCCGGGAAACGAGTTACTAGCTGTGTAAAATACTGCTTCGCTTCATCCGTATGCTGTTGCTGCAACGCTAATTGCCCCAATTTCATCAGCGATTCAGGAACCTTACTCGATTTGGGAAACTGATCAATCACCGCTTTAAACTGTTCCGCAGCTTTATCCTGTTGACCCTGAGTATACTGCAACTGACCGAGCCAATAGTGTGCATTCGGCACATATTGCGACTGAGGATATTGGGTTAAAAAAGTTTCAAAAGCCGGAATAGCCTTCGCAAACTGTCGATCCTGCATCACCAACTTCACAGCTTTATCATAATCAGCTTGCTCATTACCTGCCGGGGCAACAGGCTCGAGTGTCGTTGAATGGCTCGAAGAATCCGTTGATGCAGTCCCATTCGTCTGCAACTGCGCAAATCGGCGATCCATTTCCTGATATAAATCCCGCTCACGCTGCACAATCTGCTCTATTTGATGTCGCTGCTGTTCGATTTTTCCGTTCAGATCAGCAAATTCATCGGCTAATTGAGCCAACTGCTGCCGAATCGCCAATGAAGACTCGCTACGAGCATTGAACATCCGTTCTAAACGCTCAATCCGCTGCTGCACGGTCATATGCGAAGTATCATCAAATTTGGGCTGTGGTGGTAATACCGTCGCCTGAGGAGCCGGAACAGACTGGCTTGTGTTCGGCTGAGCTGAAGTCGCCGAAATAGCACTTGAATTAATCGCGGCAACCGCTGGAGAACTTTCACCTGCGGTCAGAGTTACAGGCGCAGGCTCAGATTGCCCGACAATCGATAAATCCGTTACAGGCACATCAGCAAAACTAACATTCATCCCGAAGGCGGCTGCTATGGCAACCGCTGACACTTTAAGTAATCTCATGATGTTCTCAATAAACTAAGACGGCCCGGCGATTTTTTGCCATCCCTGCGGGGGTATGAGAATTATCTACCGGTTTTTCTTCACCATAACTAATTGTTGAAATTTGATCAGCAGAAACACCTAAGCTTTCCAAGTATTGAACAACAGCTTTGGCTCGGCGTTCTCCTAATGCGATATTATATTCTGGTGTTCCGCGTTCGTCTGTATGACCTTCGATCAAAACATGGACATCCGGATGGTTACGTAAAAATGCCGCATGCTCTTCCAATAACTGCACAAATTCATTACGGATTTCAGATTTATCAAATTCAAAGTAAATAGTTTGGTTCTGTTTTAAAGCGTCGAGTTGTTGCTGCTTTTGTTCCTGAAGTGACAGCACCTGATCGGCGGACCCCACTTCAACATTTGAACCATTCTGTCCGGAATTGGCAGCCTGCTGGCTGGCTGTTTCGCCACCAGTCACTTGTACATTTCCGTCATTAGCTGATTTGCTATGGTTCATACTACAGGCACTTAATGCCCCCAACACAACAGCGATCAGCACACCTTTTAAATTGCTACTTACTTGCATTCAAATTTTCCTTATTGATGTAGAAAGTTACGGTATTCATTAGTTTAAAAATGGCGACCATGCCGGAGCCTTAACATCACCATCCCGGGCTGGTAACGTCGCTTTAAACCGACCATCGGTAGAAACCAAAGCTAACACCTGTTTACCATGTTCAATCGTACTGTAAATAATCATACTGCCATTTGGAGCAATACTTGGTGATTCATCAAGCGACGTCTGTGTCAATACCTGTAAATAGCCTGTTTTTAAATCCTGACGGGCAATCCGATATTCACCATTGGTTCGGTTAACCATCACAATAGATTGATCATCCGGAGCCACTTCAGCGCCCAAATTCATATCCCCATCCCAGCTTACGCGAGTAATTTTCTGGCTATCCACAGCATAACGGTAGATCTGTGGATTACCACCTCTTTCGGATGAAAAATAGACATATTGACCATCATGAGACCAAGTGGGTTCGGTATCAATACGGCGACTATTTGTGACCCGTTTCAATTTACCACTCGCCAGATCCTCGATATAAACTTCAGGCTGACCATCTTTTGACAAAACTAAAGCCATTTTGCGCCCATCAGGGGACCACGCGGGAGCACTGTTAATTCCCGGATAATGAGGAAGCCGAATCCGTTTTGGAGGTTGTCCATTCACAGCATGCAGATCCTGAATGTAAATATCTAGTCGTCGATTTTCCATACTGACATAGGCTAACTGTTTACCATCAGGAGACCATGCTGGCGATAAAATCGGCTGCTGAGAACGCAATAGAACTCGTTCGTTATAGCCATCATAATCTGAAATTCGCAGTTGATAGGGATAAGTGGCTTTGGGATTAAACACAACATAGGCAATACGCGTTAAGAAAGCCCCTCGTTCTCCGGTTAAAGCCTGATAAACATGATCGGAAATCAAGTGGGCGTACTGACGCATCTGCGCTGCCGTAACGGTCCCATTGCGGCTTAACAGCACATGCTGCGACGACTTAACTAATTGCCCATTCTGCAATTGACTGTCGCTTCCCATCTGACCTTGCAGCACATCAACTAACGAATAACTAACCAGATATCGATCCGGTTCGGGCTGACTAATGGTCCCAATCAACACCCCTTCAACACCTAATGAAGCCCAAGATTCACTATTGACATCTTGTACAGAGCTCGGAGTCTGAGGCATGCTAGCCACTTTGATCGGGTTAAACTTACCACTCCGACGCAAATCATTAGTAATAATCTGACTAATATCAACCGGTAAATTCCCTTTTCCCTGCCATTGAAACGGAACCACTGCAACAGGTCTTGCAGAATCAACCCCCTGTGTAATCAGAATATCTAAGGCGGCAAAGCTGCGGGTCGAAATCAACAGCGCGCACAGGACCAGAAATTTCACTAATTTCATCATTTAACCACCAGGTTTCAGAGTCATATTCAAAACTTTCATTTTTTCAAACACATCCGGATCTTTTGACACCGGAACTTGCTGAGTTTTCCAGACTGCAGCCTGAGCAGCTCGGCAAGCCTGCGGGTCCCCATTCGAATGACTAACCGATAGAATGAGCCCACTTGATGCAACTTTAATCGTCAGACTACAAGTTTTCCCTTTTAATGAATCATCCAGGATCACATTACGCTGAATCGCCGAAGTGATCATGGCCTGATACTTTTGAACCTCACTCATCACCTGACGATTTTTCTGAGCTAACTGTTCAGCTTTCATATCGGCTAATAACTGTTGTTCTGCCTGTTGCTTACGTTTAGCCTCTTCCGCTTCCTGACGAGCCTTCGCCAATGCGGCTTCTTTCGCTTTACGTTCAGCCTCGGCTTTTCGAGCAGCTTCTTCTCGCGCTTTTTGTTCAGCCTCAGCCTTCTGCGCAGCTTCTTGTGCTGCTTTACGTTGGGCTTCTGCAACCTGGCGAGCCTTTTCTTCTTTCGCGCGTTGCTGCGCAGCCGCCTTGGCTTGTTGCTCTGCTAACTTACGCTGTAATTCGGCTTTTTTGCGAGCCGCTTCTTGTTGCTGCCGTTGTAATTCCAATTTTTTAAGTTGTTGCTGTTCTGCAATTTTTTGCTTTTCAGCCGCCTCTTGCTGACGACGCAACTCATCTAAACGCCGTTTGGCTTCCTGCTCTTGCTGACGCCGCTGATTTTTTAGTTGTTCTACCTGCTGTTCTACCTGCTGTTGGGATACCGCAGTGGCTTGAATAATAGGCTCCGATGGCGCCGCAGAGGCCTGCTTCTCAAGGTGCGTCCAGTCAAAAGATAGCGAAAATGCAGCGATCAACAGCCCATGCAGCACTACCGAGATAACAATATATAAGCGATATGTCGATTTCAAACTGCGAATTCCTGTCTACTGATTTTCAGGTGGCTGAGTCATCAATCCCACCGAAGGGACACCCGCCTGCTGACTCAACAGTTGCAACAACGTTACAACCTGATCGTAGCGAACATTTTTATCCCCCCGAACCACAACCGGACGATTTTTATCAATCTCCAATTCAGCCCTAACACGTGTCACTATCTGGGCAGGACTCAGAACATCCTGAGCACTCCCATTTCCGTCATCCAAATAATAGTGCCCCTGTTCATCCACTGTAGCCACTAACGGCGGTTTGCTATCTTTAGGTAATGGTTGTGAAGCGGCTTGGGGTAAGTCGACCTTAACCCCCTGAGTAATTAATGGGGCTGTCACCATAAAAATAATCAGCAACACCAACATCACGTCGATATAAGGGACCACGTTAATTTCAGCGACCAGTTTACGTCTGGGGCGATGACCCGGCATTGGCGTCCTCACGATTCACCTCGAGGCTGGTTATAAGTCTGGCGATGTAATATCCCGTAAAACTCATCCATAAAATTCGAATACGCGTTTTCCAAACGAGCGATCTGAGTATTAAAACGGTTATAGGCAATTACGGCCGGAATGGCTGCAAATAACCCCATTGCCGTTGCAATCAAGGCCTCTGCAATCCCCGGTGCAACCATCGATAAAGTGGCTTGCTGTACGCCCCCCAAAGCGACAAACGCACTCATAATTCCCCAAACAGTACCAAATAAACCAATATAAGGGCTGATCGAGCCAATCGTCGCTAACATCGGTAACTGCGTTTCTAAAACTTCCAGCTCACGGGATAAAGACACTCGCATCGCCCGATAAGTTCCATCCATGACGGCATCCGGATGACGCTGTCCGCCTTTTAGTAGGCGGACATACTCTTTAAATCCACTATGGAATATTTGTTCCATTCCCCGTAGTGAATCCGCTCGAGCATGGCTTTCCTGATAAAGATTATTCAGATCGATTCCCGACCAAAATTTACTTTCAAACTTTTTGGCTGCCTGAGCCGATATTTTTAATAATCGACGACGGCTAAAAATTGCAGCCCATGAGAAAACAGACATAGAAAGCAAAATCAGCATCACCAACTTGACTAAGATACTTGCCTGAAGAAAGAGTCCTATAATTGAAATTTCAGAGTGCACGCTCAATGACCTCTTTAATAGGTAGTGGGATCGGGATTAACTTCATTGATGTTGGATCAACAGCCGCAATCGTGACATCGGCTGAAGCAATAAGCTGACCATCTTGATCATGGATCTCCTGCTTAAATAGCATACCAACCCGCCGCATCTTAGCAACCTCAGTGGTTACAGTGATTAATTGATTAAAACGTGCTGGATGAACATATTTAATCGCCACTTCAGATGCAACAAAAGCAATATTCTGAGCCATGAGCTGATCTTGCTCAAGCCCTAACTCACGCAGCCATTCCGTCCGTCCTCGTTCCATGTATTTGAGATGATTGGCATGATAAACGATACCGCCAGCATCGGTATCTTCATAATAAATTCTGATATTAAGCTGTGTCATGAGATTACACAAACAACCTTATTTCACGATAACAGGCCTTACTATAACTGAAACGCTTATTTTTGTAAGGATAGGGAAAATACTTATTTTAAATCAGAGCGAATTTTCCCAAAATGGATAAAAGCCTTATCCGTCGCAATACGTCCTCTGGGGGTGCGCTGTAAATACCCCTGCTGGATTAAATAAGGCTCCAAAACATCTTCTATTGTTTCTTTATCTTCGCCAATCGCAGCCGCTATATTATCTAATCCGACAGGCCCACCATCAAATCGTTCAATCATAGATGAAAGCAACTTCGTATCCATGTAATCAAAACCAACTTCATCGACATGGAGCATCTCCAATGCTTCGGCGGCAACCTGACTATCCACATAGCCATTATGCCGAACATCGGCAAAATCACGGACCCTTCGCAGAAGACGGTTGGCAATTCGCGGGGTTCCACGGGAACGTCTGGCGATCTCAACGGCGCCATCCTCACTCATCGACATATTTAAGAACTCAGCACTACGAGTCACAATTTGGGTCAAATCAGCCGTATTATAAAATTCCAGTCGCTGCACAATACCGAACCGATCCCGTAGCGGTGAGGTCAGCATTCCGGCCCGAGTGGTTGCACCAATCAATGTAAAGGGCGGCAAATCCAATTTAATTGAACGAGCGGCAGGCCCTTCACCAATCATAATATCCAACTGATAGTCTTCCATCGCCGGATACAAAACCTCTTCAACCACCGCGCTCAAGCGATGAATCTCATCAATGAATAGGACATCACCCGGTTCAAGATTCGTTAATAACGCCGCCAAATCACCCGCTTTTTCCAATACTGGGCCAGAAGTTGTCTTAATGTTCACGCCCATTTCATTCGCGACGATATTCGCCAACGTCGTTTTACCCAAACCTGGAGGTCCAAAAACGAGCAGATGGTCTAATGCATCATTACGTCTGCGAGCCGCTTCAATAAAAATCTCCAACTGCTCACACACGACCTGCTGTCCGGTATACTCGGCCAATGTTTTAGGCCGCATAGCCCGATCAATCAGTTCTTCTTCATTTTTAGAACTGGCACTTATCAGGCGATCTGCTTCAATCATGATTTAATCCCTTAAGAAAATTAAGACACCATGGCCTTGAGCGCATGCCGAATGAGTTCTTCACTGCTCTGGTAATCCCGCGCAATTTTCTGAATCGCTTTTTCGGCCATCACTGGTTTATAGCCTAATGCGATCAACGCAGCGATCGCTTCTTCAACTGGGGAAATCTGCTCCTGAATCGGATGTTGCATATCCAACTGCAAAGCCGGATCAACACTCGAGACTGAAGGCAGCTCCACAGCCCAATGCTTAAGTCGATCTTTCATTTCAATCAATAATCGCTCAGCTGTTTTTTTCCCAACTCCAGGAATTTTAGTCAAACTGGTCAGATCCTCTGCATTCACAGCCTGTACAAATTGTTCAACATTCAGCCCAGATAAAATAGCGAGTGCTACTTTCGGCCCAATCCCATTCACCTTAATAAGTTCTCGGAATAGACTTCGAGAAGCATGATCATGAAAACCATACAGCAGTTGTGCGTCCTCTCTAACCACAAAATGAGTGATTAAAGTGACCGTTTCACCAATTTCCGGTAGTTGATAAAAGCAACTCATGGGAAGCTGCAACTCATATCCAACCCCTGAAACATCCAATAATACAAAGGGAGGTTGTTTTTCTTCTAATATTCCTCGGAGCCTTCCTATCACAGGCAACCCTCTCACACATCAAAATCTGTCAATAGCTTAAACTGACACTGGATTAATATCCAGTATTCACTTTTTCAAACAGTAGAGAATCACCATTACTCATATTGATATATTTGTTAATAAATGATTTTTCCGATATGATACCCTCAGATTATCCATGGGTAATCTGACTAATATGGACTCAATTTAACCTGTCAATATTAGTAGTCTCCAGTCATATCACTATTCTGTTTTATTGAGGAGGTAAGATGTTTAAACGGAATTGGCGAATATTATTAGGTTCAGTATTACTGAGTGTAGGTTTACATAGTTTTGCAGCGACACCGACTCCTAAAAGCCCCACGATCAATATCAATCATGCCAATGCAGCTGAACTGACCCAACTTCCGGGGATCGGTCCGAATAAAGCCAAAGCAATCATTGCATATCGAAAACAGCATGGCGATTTTAAATCAGTGTCGGAGCTAAGCCACGTAAAAGGAATCGGTCCTAAAATTCTAGAAAAAGATAAGGCATTATTGCAGATAAAATAAAACTAAATAGACTGGGCAATCCACGACGCCCAGTCTACCGTGATGGAACCATTACTGATAATAAGCACTGAATACGGACCAAAAATACTCAAGTTGATCAAAAGGTAACTGATTAACACCAGCGGCCGCTTCTCGCCCGCCCCCGCTAGGAAACTGGCTGCAAATAGCATTTGCTCCCTGACGGTTCGCTAACGGAGCTCGTACACTAATCGTATAGGTTTCATCCCCGTTATCGGTGACCACTGCATTTGCTCTCGTGGGCTCTTCATTCGCCAATTGATTACTATAAACTCCACTGACCCGTCGGCTCCAAGCCTGATGAGGAAGAATATACATCCGAGCCACATCATTCTCAGCATAAGGACGCAACTGCTTCACACACTGCATATCTTGCTGATAAGCTTGTTCAAGGTGAGTGAATACGGACTCAGATTCACGAATCAAATCAAACGGAGAATGATAACGACTCAATTGACGGTACAACTTCGCTGGATGCACGTGGAGATCCTCTAAATGATGACCATAGCCATTATAATTAACCAGTACTCCCAATGTTTTAAGCTGCTCGATTTGATGTTCTCCAAACCCCGAATCTTCAGCCAACTGGGTGGCGGTCGACACTAAATTATCGCCAAATGCAGCCGCAATCGCCCATTCCCGATAACGACCATTTAAATACCGATCCACGATTAAACTGGTACAAACTTCGGGAGCCGGATCGATCCGGGTGATCAATCCGGAATGATCCGGAATATCACCTGCCGCATGATGATCGAAATAAGTGACCTGAGCCCCTTCAGCCAAAACCCGCTCCAGCGCATCATGATTCGACTTCAATGATATATCCAACACGGTCAACATATCACCGGGCTGCACAGAGACCTGTTCCAGCAACTTAATGTCTCGTTTAACTCCGGTAACCAAGATGCTCTCACGAGGATCTGCATGGCGCAGTTGCAGTAACGCCATAATGCCATCAGCATCCCCATTAAATATATCAATATAACTCAATTAAAAATCCTTAGTTTCAGCAGTGTATCAATGACCTGCTGGGCACATTGAGTCACATCTTGCTGCGCTGTTTTTAAATGAATACCCGGGTTTTCCGGTGGCTGATAGGCCGAATCAATGCCGGTAAAATTCTTGATTTCCCCCGCCCGTGCTTTTTGATAAAGCCCTTTAGGATCCCGCTGCTCACATACCGATAAGGGTGTATCCACAAACACTTCAACAAAATACTCAGGGCCGACGAGTTGACGCGCCTGTTCCCGATCACTAATAAATGGGCTAATAAACGCTGTACTCACCACCAGCCCTGCATCCAGCATCAGTTTAGCCACTTCAGAAATACGCCGGATATTTTCAATCCGATCCAGATCACTAAATCCTAAATCACCATTTAAACCATGACGAACATTATCACCATCCAACACATAACTATGGACATGGCGCTCAAATAACAGTCGGTCAACCGCATTGGCAATCGTTGATTTCCCGGAACCACTCAACCCGGTATACCACAGTAATACCGGCTTATGCTGATTCAACTGTTGGCGTTCAAGGTAACTGACACTCCCTTGGTGCCATACTACATCACTACTTATTTGCGTCATCGTAAAACTATCCATGCAAAGAAAAAACTAAAGGAACTAAACCAATCACAACCGCAGCATAAATAATAGCGATGGGCCCCCCGACTTTCATAAAATCAGTTAACCGATAATGCCCGGCGTTATAAACCATCAGGTTAGTTTGATAGCCATAAGGGCTAATAAAACTAGCACTCGCCGCATAAGCAACCACCATTAACGGACCGATCGGGTTCATTCCCGCCGCCTGAGCAATTCCCCAAGCAAACGGGAACATTAAAGCGGCCGCCGCATTATTAGTGATTAATTCGGTTAATAGCCAGGTAATGCCATATAAAACAGCGATCATCAGCCAACCATAACCTTTCACCCCAAATGGTTTTAACAGCTCAGATAAATAACCCGTTAAACCGCTATTGTCTAAAGCTTGCGACAACAATAATGCTGATGCGACAATCAGCCATAGCTCACGCGGGAAACGCCGCACAATCTCATTCACGGTCAAACAGCCACTAAAGACTAACGCCGCCAGTAATACGACCAGCCCTTTTAATAATGGGATCATCCCAACCGCCGCCAGTGCAACAGCCAACAAAAAACCGCCAACCGCTAAATATTCACGCCATCCAGTTAAATGCCGGGTAATAGCAACCCCACTAATATGAATAAAATTTTTAACCAAATTATCCCGATTGGTAAAATCTGGGCCCACGGCTAATACCAGAAAGTCACCACTTTCCAGAACCACTTCCCCCAGTTTTCCTGATACTGGGCTACCATCCCGACGGATCGCAACTACCGCAGCATCAAACCGAGATCGAAAATTCACCGATTTTAATGTCTTACCCAAAAGCACACTATCCGGACGAACCACTACTTCGGTTAAATTAGACCCCAACAACCCATTGCTATCCGCAAACGTATTGAGTCCTGAAAATTGACGTAGTTGGTTTACTTTCGTGACGTCACCACTAAAGATCAGTCGGTCTCCAGCCTGAATCACTTCTCCCGGGTGCACCGGACTAATCAATTTTTTATTCCGAACTAATTCGGCCACAAACAGTGATTCCAGATGCCGTAATCCGTTAGCTTCCAAACTGCGACCAATGAGTGGGGACTCATCAGCCACCTGAGTATCGATCAGGTAACTTTTGTAATGATTCGGTTCAACAGGACGCTCTGGTAACCAGCGCAAGGTCAATCGTAAAGTAATCCCACAAGTAATCACTAATACGATACCTATCAAGGTAAAATCAAAAAAGTGTAATCCGGGTCCACCAACACTACGATACATACTGCTGACGATAAGATTCGTCGATGTTCCCACCAGCGTTAACGTTCCCCCAAGAATGGCCGCATAAGACAGCGGCAAAAGTAATTTACTGGGCGCATGATAAGGATTATTCCGGACCGGGGCCATCAACGTAGCAACTACCGCCGTATTGTTTAAAATAGCCGAGGCTAACGCAACTGAGGAAAATAACCTGAACCCACTCATATTCAACGAGGGACGTAGAATAAATGTGGCCAACACCCTTAAAATTTTTGTTTTCTCCAAGGCCAGAGAACATAAAACTAATAAGGTCAGAGTAATCAATCCAGGATTACTGAAGCTAGCCAAAAGCTGCTCCGTGGTGACGAGGTTCCCGACATAAAGTGCTAATAGCACGAGGGCAAAAACGGTAGCAGGACGCCGTTGAAAGCGGATAAGCGCTACCAAAGTAGCGCCAAATATCACAAGCACGGCAATCGCCGGCGCCGACAACGGGCTCATTTTAAGGCCGATATATCTTTGGCTTCCCAGTGCGGGAAGTGTTTGCGGATCAGCGCATTCAGCTCCAGTTCAAATGCACTAAACTGGGATGATGCCGCATTTAAATTCGTGGCCGCTGACTGGATCATTCCAGCACCAACCGTCACATTACTCAGTCGATCAATGATGATAAATGAGCCGGTATCACGCGCTTTATCATACTGATCGAATACCACTGATTCCGTAAACTGTACCGCAACCCGACCAATCTCATTCAACTGTAGACTTTCAGCACTTTCTTCTTCCAGCGTATTCACATCAATTTTGGCATCAATATGACGGATCTGTCCTGTCGTACTCTTAGTCGCTAATTTAAAGATATACTCTTTCGACACTAGCAAAGGGGCATCGGCCATCCAAACTACGTGAGCCGTAACTGCATCGGCGACCTGAGGCAGATTGTCACTATGAACAATCATATCGCCCCGGGAAACATCAATTTCTTTATCCAGTGTCAGAGTCACGGCCATCGGTGCGAAAGCGCGCTCTAAATCGCCATCAAACGTGACAATGCGTTCAACTTTTGCCACCGTTCCAGCGGGTAGAACCGTGATAGTATCGCCAACCGAAACACTACCACTGGTGATCGTTCCGGCAAACCCGCGAAAATCCAAATTCGGACGATTCACATACTGTACCGGGAAACGAAAATCACTCAGGTTTAACCCCGAAGTAATCGGAGCTGATTCCAACTGCTCCATCAATGTTGGTCCCTGATACCAAGGTGTCCGATCGCTACGGTTGACCACATTGTCACCTTCCAAAGCTGAAATCGGCACGAAATGGATGGTTTCAATTTTTAATTTTTTCGCAAATTCTCGATAATCCTGCTCGATTTTCTGAAACCGTTGTTCATCGAAATCGACCAAATCCATTTTGTTAATGGCAACAATGATTTGTTTAATTCCCAGCTCTGAAACAATGAAGCTATGTCGGCGGGTCTGAACCTGCACACCATGCCGGGCATCAATCATTACAATGGCCAGTTCACAATTTGAGGCCCCCGTTGCCATATTACGAGTGTACTGTTCATGTCCGGGAGTGTCGGCAATAATAAATTTGCGTTTATCTGTCGAGAAATAACGATAGGCGACATCGATGGTAATTCCCTGTTCACGCTCAGACTGCAAGCCATCGACTAACAACGCCAAATCAAATTCACCCTCGGTGGTATTAAACCGTTTAGAATCTTTTTTAATCGCGGCTAATTGATCTTCAAAAATCATCTTAGAATCGTGCAATAGCCGCCCGATCAGGGTACTTTTCCCATCATCAACACTCCCGCAGGTTAAAAACCGCAGTAGTTGTTTGTGTTCATGTTGTTTAAGATATCCGTGAATATCATCGGCAATTAAATTTGATTGATGCGACATAAAAACTCTCTGCTATAAATTCTGTGGTTTGGTCATCGGCTCTAAAATTGATAAGCCCGTTTAGAAATAACCTTCCATTTTTTTCTTTTCCATCGAACCGGTACTATCCCGATCGATTACCCGCCCCTGACGTTCGGAGGTCTTGGTCAGCAGCATCTCCTGAATAATTTCCGGAAGTGTTGTCGCACTGGATTCCACCGCTCCGGTTAACGGGTAACAACCAAGCGTACGGAACCGCACCATTTTTTGCTGGATTTCATCTTTTTCAACCGGCATCCGTTCATCATCGACCATGATCCAAGCCCCATCACGCCAAACCACGGGTCGCACAGCCGCTTTATACAATGGAACAATGTCGATATTTTCCAGATAGATATATTGCCAAATATCGAGTTCAGTCCAGTTTGACAATGGAAATACACGAATACTTTCGCCGGGATCAACACGCGCATTATAGGTATGCCATAATTCTGGACGCTGGTTTTTAGGATCCCAACGATGATGTTTGTCACGGAAAGAATAAACTCGTTCTTTCGCTCGCGATTTTTCTTCATCCCGACGGGCACCACCAAACGCCGCATCAAACTGGTATTTATCCAACGCCTGTTTCAACGCTTGAGTTTTCATGACATCAGTATGCTTAGCACTGCCAAATGTAAATGGGTTCATCCCCATGGCCATGCCTTCCGGGTTTTTATAAACCAACAGTTCAAACCCCAGTTCTTTAGCCATTCGATCCCGGAATTGGATCATCTCCCGAAACTTCCAGTTTGTATCCACATGCAATAACGGGAATGGAATTTTTCCTGGATAGAACGCTTTTCGAGCTAAATGGAGCATGACCTGAGAATCTTTACCAATGGAGTAAAGCATAACTGGATTATCAAACTCAGCAGCAACCTCGCGGATGATATGAATACTTTCTGCTTCAAGTGCTTTTAAATGCGTCAAATGATCATCTGATATAACTTGTTTGCCCATGTTTGACTTAACCTCTTTGCCAGCTCTCTGGCTGCTCTTAAAATAACTAATTCAACCATTCCAAATAAAAATAATATTGTTTTTATTTGAATTTCAGATCCCAATAACATTCGGTTCATTCATTAATGATAACGGAATTTTTTAAATCAAATCGCTTCATCAGATAACAGGGATCGTTACTAACGTGAAAAAAATTATACAGGATTGTTTATTCCTGTGAGCTAGAAGAATAGAGAATATTTAGAACAAATAGTTATAATTTATTGATAGAAATTTAATGAAAAATCCATCTGAAATATTCTTTTCTGGCATATAGCCATTCAAATAACACCGGCACAAAAAAACCACTTCAATGAAGCTGTCTTTTATACAGAAGTCCCTCACATGATGTGAGGGACTTTTTTTGAACTAAATTCTTGCTTCACGATCATAGCTTCAACGGATGGGCTTAGTTGAGGATACCTGAAATGATAAAAAGCAATAATGATTGGGCTGAAGAACAATTTGG